>NZ_JBSHCR010000052.1:0-30533 GCF_053615895.1 Isoptericola sp. NPDC055881 | reverse complement strand
CGACGGCGAGGGCGACCCCATGGTCATCGACTGGCGCGCACCGGTCTCGCAGCCGTTCTACCGGGCCGCCAGGAAGGACCCGATGAACCTTGAGGATCGATTCAGCACGCACGTTGCTTCCCGGGGGGGTCACGCCTCCAGCAGCACCGCCGAGCCCTGGCCGCCGCCACCGCACAGCGCGGCGACGCCGACCGACCCCGGCCCGAGCTGCTGGAGCCGCCGCGCCAGGTGGCCGACGACCCGCGCCCCGGACGCCCCGATCGGGTGCCCCAGCGCGATCGCGCCACCGTTCGCGTTCACGAGCTCCGGGTCCAGACCGAGCCGGTCCACCGACGCCAGCACGACGGCGGCGAAGGCCTCGTTGATCTCCACGGCGGCGAGGTCGCGCGGGGACAGTCCCGCACGCTCGCAGGCCGCGGTGATCGCGTTCGCGGGCTGGGCGTGCAGCCCGACGTCAGGCCCCGCGACCAGCGCGTGCGAGCGCACCCGCACCCCGGTCAGCCCGCGGTCGGCGGCGACGTCGTCCGCCACGAGCACCAGGGCCGCCGCGCCGTCGGAGATCTGCGACGCGTTGCCCGCGGTGATCGTGCCCTCCTCGCGGAACGCCGGGCGCAGCCGGGCCAGCCCGTCGGGCGTCGAGTCGGGGCGCACGCCGTCGTCGGCGTCCACCACGACCGCACCCCGCCGCCCCGGCACCTCGAACGGCACGATCTCCTCCGCCAGCAGCTCGGCCGCCTTCGCCGCCCGCGTGTGCGACGCGACGGCCAGCGCGTCCTGCGCCTCGCGCGTGTTCCACGCCGCGGCCGCCATGCGCTCCCCGTGCCGCTCGGTGCTGAGCCCCATGGACTCGCGCTCGAAGGCGTCGGTCAGCCCGTCGTGCGCCATCGTGTCGACCAGCTCTACCGGCCCGAACTTCTGCCCCGCGCGCGACCCCACCCACGCGTGCGGCGCGAGCGTCATCGACTCCATCCCCACGACGGCGACCACCCGCGCCTCCCCGCCGGAGATCAGGCGGTGCGCCTGCACCACCGCCTCCGCCCCCGACAGGCAGACGGCGTTGAGGGTCACGGCGGGGACGGTCATCGGGACGCCCGCCCCGACCCCCGCCTGCCGGGCAGGGTTCTGCCCGGCGCCGCCCTGCAGCACCTGCCCGCCCAGGACCATGTCCACCTCGCCCGGCTCGACGCCCGCCGCCGCGAGCGCCGCCGTCAGCGCGTGCGCGCCCAGCGCCGTCGCCGGCACGGACGCGAACGCCCCGTTCGACCGCACGAACGGCGTCCGCCGGTACCCCACGATCACGCTCATGACTGTGCCTCCTCGACCGGCGCCGTGGCGCCGTCACCCGTCCTGCTCTCGTCCTCCAGGTCCACCAGGACCTCCGCCTCCGTGGCCTCGCGCACGTCGTCGACGCTCACGCCCGGCGCGAGCCGGCGCAGCACGAACGCGGCCTCCAGGCCGTGGTCCGTCATGTCCAGCACGGCGCGGTCCGTGACGACGCGGTCGACGACGCCCTCCCCCGTCAGCGGCAGCGTGCAGCGGCTGCGCAGCTTGGGCGTGCCGTCGCGGGCCACGTGGTCCATGAGCGCGACGATGCGGCGCGCGCCGACCACGAGGTCCATCGCGCCGCCCATCCCCTTGACGAGCTTGCCGGGCACGGTCCAGCTCGCCAGGTCACCCGTCGCGGACACCTGCAGCGCGCCGAGGATCGCGATGTCGACGTGCCCGCCGCGGATCATCGCGAACGACGCCGCCGCGTCGAAGTAGCTCGCGCCCGGCACCGCGGTGACCGTCTGCTTGCCCGCGTTGATCAGGTCCGCGTCCTCGGTGCCCTCCACGGGGAACGGGCCGATGCCGAGCAGGCCGTTCTCGCTCTGCAGCGTGATCCCCACCCCGGGCGGCAGGTGGTTCGCCACCAGCGTCGGGATGCCGATGCCGAGGTTGACGTAGTCGCCGTCGTGCAGCTCCGCCGCCGCGACGGCCGCCATCTCGTCCCGCGTCCAGGTCATGCCGCACCTCCCGCCGTCGTCGCGTCCGCCCTGCTCTGTTCCGTGCTCTGTTCCGTGCTCTGGTCCGTGTTCTGGTCCGTGCGCTGTGCCGGGCGCACCGTGCGCTGCTCGATGTCCTTGACCCGCTCGCGCGCCAGCACGAGGCGGTGCGTGTAGATGCCCGGCGTCACGACGACGTCCGGGTCGATGGGCTCGTCGGTGATCTCCTCCGCCTCGACCACGGTGACGCGACCGGCCGTCGCGATCACGGGGTTGAAGTTGCGCGCCGTGTACCGGTAGACGAGGTTGCCGAACCGGTCCGCGCGACGGGCGTGCACCAGGGAGAGGTCGGCCACGATGGCGCGCTCCAGCACGTACCGGCGACCGTCGATCTCGTCGACCGGCTTGCCCTCCGCGACGGGCGTCCCCACGCCGGTCGGCGTGTAGAAGGCGGGGATGCCCGCGCCGCCCGCGCGGAGGCGCTCGGCCAGCGTGCCCTGCGGCACGAACTCGACCTCGAGCGCGCCGTCCAGGTACTGCTGCGCGAACAGCTTGTTCTCCCCCACGTACGACGCGAGCACCCGCCGCACCTGGTCGTTCTCCAGCAGGATGCCGAGGCCCTTGCCGTCCACGCCCATGTTGTTGGACACGATCGTCAGGTCCCGCACCCCGGAGTCGCGCACCGCCTCGATGAGGTCGTTCGGGTTGCCGCTCAGGCCGAAGCCCCCGACGGCGATCGTCATGCCGTCGTGCAGCAGGCCGTCCAGCGCGGCCACGGCGCTGGGCTGCCGCCGGTCCCCCGCTCTCGACGTGGTCCTCGTCATCGTCGTCCCCCGTTCTCCTCGACCGTACGTCCGACGGCGGCTCCCTCGGGAGTGCCGCCGTCGCCCGGGCCCGGCTGTCCCGCCGGTTCCGCTGGTTCCGCCGGCGCGGCCCGGCGCAGCACGGCCTCGGCGTGCCGCAGCAGCGGCGCGTCGACCATCTGCCCGCCGACGGTGAGCACGCCAGGGTCGGCGCCGCCGTCCACGGGCAGGCCGGCGAGCGCCTCGGCGCGGCCCGCCGCGGCGGCGAGCACCTCGCGGGCGCGCTCCACCTCCGCCTCCGACGGCGCGAAGGCGGCACGCACGACGGCGACGTGGCTGGGGTGCACGCACATCGACGCCACGAACCCGCTCGCTGCGGCGTCCTGCGCCTCGGCCCGGAGCCCCGCGAGGTCGTCGAGCTCCAGGTGGACCGCGTCGATCGCCGGCTTGCCCGCCGCGCCGGCGGCGAGCAGCACCGCGGACCGCGCGTGCCGGGCGACGTCCCGGTAGCCGCCGGCCGCGTCCCGGCTGGAGGTGCCGTGCAGGGAGGCGACCAGGTCCTCCGCGCCCCACGCGAGCGCGACGACGTCGGGCCGGGCGGCCAGAGCTGGCGCGGCCAGCACGCCCGCGGCGGTCTCGCACAGCGCGACGACGGCGTACGGCCGCCCGTCGGGAGCCAGCAGCGGGCCGACGAACCGCCCGTCCGCCTTCGGCAGCATGACCGTGCGGTACGGCGTGCCCGCCAGGGCGGCCAGGTCGACGTCGTGGTCGGGCGTGCCCACGGCGTTGACGCGGACGACGACGCGGTCCGGGTCGAGCGGGGTGCGCACGAGCGCCGCCCGGGCGTCGTCCTTGCGGCCGGGTGCGACGGCGTCCTCGAGGTCGAGGATCACGGCGTCCGCGCGGTCGAGCGCCTTGGCGTACCGGTCGGGCCGGTCGGCGGGGCAGAACAGCAGCGCCGGGCCGAGCGTGAACGGCGCCGGGTTCACAGGACGCCCTCGCCGTGCTCGCTCGCGCGCCGGTGCTCGTGCTCCTCGTACCCCTCGCGGGTCCACATCAGCACCGTGCGGACGGCGCGCGCCACGACGTCGCCGTCCTGGTTGCGTCCGGTGTGCTCGAGCGTGACGACCCCCTGTCCGGGGCGGGACCGGGACGGCCGCCGGTCGGCCACCGTCGTCTCGCCGTAGAGCGTGTCGCCGTGGAACATCGGGTGCGGGAAGGCCACCTCCGCGAAGCCGAGGTTGGCCACGATGGTGCCGCGCGTCAGGTGCGCCACCGACAGCCCGACCAGCGTCGCCAGGGTGAGCATGGAGTTCACCAGCGGGCGGCCGAACGGCTGCGTCGCCGCCCACGCCGCGTCCAGGTGCAGCCCCTGGGGGTTCATGGTGACGGACGTGAACAGCACGTCGTCCGCCTCCGTCATCGTGCGCCCCGGCCGGTGCACGTACCGCACCTCCGGCTCCAGCTCGTCGTAGAACAGCCCGCGCTGCACCTCGTCACGCATCTCCCTCTCCCCCTCCTCCGTCCGTGCCGAACAGGTGGTTACGCACGTTCTGACGCGTCAGAACGTGCGTCACCACCTGTTCGGCGACGGGCCGGTTCACGACGCGAGCCCGAGGTCCCGGGCGATCACCATGAGCTGCACCTCGGTGGTGCCCTCGCCCACCTCGAGCACCTTGGAGTCCCGGTAGTGCCGCGCGACCGGGTTCTCGTTGAGGAAGCCGTAGCCGCCGAAGATCTGCGTGGCGTCGCGGGCGTTGGCCATCGCCGCCTCGCCGCCGACCAGCTTCGCCACCGACGCCTCCGCCTTGAACGGCTTGCCGTGCACCTGCTTGAGCGCGGCGTCGAGCCAGCACAGCCGCGCCGAGTGCACGCGCGCCTGCATGCGCGCCAGCGTGAACGCGATGTGCTGGTTGCTGCCGATGGCGTGCCCGAAGACGGACCGCTCGCGCGCGTAGCGCAGCGCCTCCTCCAGGCAGCCCTGGGCCGCGCCGGTGGCCAGCGCGGCGAAGGCGATCCGGCCCTCGTCGAGCGCGCGCAGGAAGTTGGCGTACCCGCGGCCGCGGTCGCCGAGCAGGTTCGCGGCCGGGACGCGCACGCCGTCGAGCGTCAGCGGGTGGGTGTCCGAGGTGTGCCAGCCCACCTTGTCGTAGCTGGGTCCGACGACCAGGCCCGGGGTGCCCGCCGGGACCAGGAACGACGACAGCTCCGGGTGCTCCCTGCCGTCCTCCGCCGTCCGCCTCCCGGTGACCGCGGTGACGGTGATGACGCTGGTGATCGGCGTGCCCGAGTTGGTGATGAACTGCTTGGAGCCGTCGATCACCCACTCGCCCGCGCCGTCCGGGCCGGCGCCCTCCTCCAGCCGCGCCGTGGTGCGCGTGGCGCCGGCGTCGGACCCGGCGCCCGCCTCCGTGAGCCCGAAGGCCGCGAGCGCCCGGCCGGAGACCAGGTCCGGCAGCCAGCGCTGCTTCTGCGCCTCGGTGCCGTGCCGGAAGATCGGCATCATCCCCAGCCCGACCCCCGCCTCGAGCGTCACCGCGATCGACTGGTCCACCCGGGCGAGAGCCTCGACGGCGAGGCACAGCGACACGTAGTCCTTGCCCTGCCCGCCGACGTCCACCGGGAACGGCAGCCCGAACAGCCCGAGCTCGCCCATCTGGGCGATGATCTCCACCGGCAGGCGCCGCTCCGTGTCGTACGTGTAGGCGGCCGGCGCCACCACCTCGTCCGCGAACTCGCGCACGACGGCGCTGAGCTTCCGCTGCTCGTCGGTGAGCACGGTGGACTGGGTCTCGCTGATCATGACGCTCCTCGGGTGTCGGAGTGTGCTGCCGCGACGGCGGGGTCTGCCGGCGCGGGAGCGGGGTCTGCGGGTGGTTCGACAGGTTCGACGGGTTCGACAGGTTCGACAGGTTCGACGACGGCGACGACCTGGTCCAGGCGCACCTGGTCGCCCGCGCGCACGTCGACGCGGACGACGCCGGGGACGGGCGCGAGCAGCGGGTGCTCCATCTTCATCGCCTCGACCACGACGACGGGCTGGCCCGCAGCGACGACGTCGCCGTCCGCGACGGGTACGGCGGACACGGTGCCGGGCATCGCGACGCGCATGGTGGTGCGCGTACCGCCGGGCCCTGCGCCGTCGTGCCCAGCCCCGTCGTTTGCCGCGGCCCGGTCGGCGCGCCGCCGTGCGGCCCGTGCGGCCCGGTCGGGCACCGCGTACGACGACGTCCGCCCGTCGACGTGCACCCACACCCGCGGTGCTGTGGGTACGGAATCGGCGGGAATTCCGGCCGGAATTCTGACCGTTTCCGTACCCACAACGGTGCGGGTGCGGCCGTCGACGGTGAGCAGGTGGCGGCCGTCGCCGGCGGGGCGCAGCGACGCGCGGACGGGCTCGCCGTCGGCGACCTGCACGACGGCGGCAGTCGGCGTTCCGGTGACCGCGACGGCGTGCTTCTCGCCCGTCGCGTCGACGAGCACCACCCGGCGCGGCGCCGCCGGCGCGTTGAGCCGCCAGCCGTCGACGTCGGCCCACGGCCCGGAGGGCGCGTCGTCGCGCACGAGCACGAGCAGCGCCGCCGCGACGAGCGCCGCCTCGTCGTCGGACGACGGCTGCCGTCCCTGCGCGACGAACCGGTCGATGAGCCCTGTGTCGAGGCGGCCGGCACGGACGTCGTCATGGGCGAGGAGGTCGCGCAGGAAGCCGGCGTTGGTCTCCACGCCCAGCACGACGACGTCGCCGAGGAGGCCGTCCAGCCGGGCGAGCGCCTCGGCCCGCGTGGGCGCCCAGGTGACCGCCTTCGCCAGCATCGGGTCGTAGTCGCCCGTCACCTCGGCGCCGGCGCGCAGCCCGCTGTCGAGGCGCCGCGGCGCGGCCCCCGGTCCCGCGGCGACGCCGGCGTCGTCGTAGCGCAGCACGCGCCCCGCCGCGGGCAGGAACCCTCGCGCCGGTGACTCGGCGTACAGGCGGGCCTCGACGGCGTGCCCGCGCAGCGTGACGTCGTCCTGCGTCAGCGCGAGCGGCTCCCCCGCCGCGACGCGCAGCTGCAGCTCGACGAGGTCGAGCCCGGTCACCAGCTCCGTGACCGGGTGCTCCACCTGGAGGCGGGTGTTCATCTCGATGAACCAGAACGCGCCGGGGTCGTCGCCCGGCACGAGGAACTCCACCGTCCCGGCGCCGACGTACCCGACCGACCGCGCCACGGCGCACGCGGCCTCGCCCAGGCGGGCCCGCGTCGCGTCGTCGACGACGGGCGACGGCGCCTCCTCGACGACCTTCTGGTGGCGGCGTTGCAGCGTGCACTCCCGCTCGCCCAGGTGCACGACCGCGCCGTGGGTGTCGGCGAGCACCTGCACCTCGATGTGTCGCGGCCGCTCCACGAGTCGCTCCAGCAGCAGCCCGTCGTCGCCGAACGACGACGCCGCCACGCGCCGCGCCGAGGCGAGCGCGCCCGGCAGGTCGTCCGCCGCGCGCACCACCTCCATGCCCTTGCCGCCGCCGCCCGCCACGGGCTTGACCAATAGCGGGAACCCGACGTCGCCGGCCGCCGCGACGAGGGCTGCGTCGTCGAGCCCGTCCTCGACGGTGCCGGGCAGCACCGGCACGCCGTGCGCGGCGACGAGCCGCTTCGCGGCCGCCTTGTCCGCCATCGTCTCCAGCGCGGTGACGGACGGGCCGACGAAGACGATCCCGGCCCGCTCGCACGCCCGCGCCAGCGCGGGGTTCTCGGACAGGAAACCGTACCCGGGGTGGATCGCGTCGGCGCCGGTCGCGACGGCGGCGGCGACCACGGCCTCCACGTCCAGGTAGCTCTGCGCCGCCGGGGCGGGGCCGATGCGCACGGCGACGTCCGCCTCGTGCACGTGCCGGGCGTCCGCGTCCGCGTCGGAGTACACGGCGACGGACCGGACGCCGAGCCGGCGCAGCGTGCCCAGCACGCGGCACGCGATCTCGCCCCGGTTCGCGACGAGGACGGTGGTGAGCTCTCGGGTACCCGGGACCGTGGCGCCGGTAGCCATGCCGCTCATGCCGCTCACATCCGGAAGAGCCCGAAGCGGGGCTCGGGGTCGGTGGCGGACGACGGCGAACCGGGCAGCGGCGTGCGGGCGCACACCGCCAGGGCCAGGCCGAGCACGCGCCGGGTGTCGGGCGGGTCCACGATGCCGTCGTCCCACAGGCGCGACGTCGCGTGGTACGGGTCGCCCGCCGTCTCGTAGCCGTCGCGGATCTCCGCGCGGAACGCCTCCTCCTCGCCCGCGTCCCACTGCTCGCCGCGCCGCGCGAGCTGGTCGCGCTTCACCGTGGCGAGCACCGACGACGCCTGCGCGCCGCCCATCACGGAGATCCGCGACCCGGGCCACGACCACAGGAAGCGCGGCGAGTACGCCCTCCCGCACATCGCGTAGTTCCCCGCGCCGAACGAGCCGCCCACGATGACGGTCAGCTTCGGCACCCGGGTGGTCGCGACGGCGGTGACCATCTTCGCGCCGTCCTTCGCGATCCCGCCCGCCTCCGCGTCACGGCCGACCATGAACCCGGAGATGTTCTGCAGGAACAGCAGCGGGATGCCGCGCTGGTCGCACAGCTCGACGAAGTGCGCGCCCTTGAGCGCCGACTCGCGGAACAGCACGCCCGCGTTGGCCAGCACCCCGACCGGATGACCGTGGACCCGCGCGAAGCCGGTGACGAGCGTGGTGCCGTACTCCGGCTTGAACTCGTGCAGCTCGCTGCCGTCGACGATCCTCGCGATGACCTCGCGCGGGTCGTACTGCTGCTGCACGTCGACCGGCACGGCGGCGTACAGGCCCTCCGGGTCGACGACGGGTTCCCGGGAGGGCGCGACGTCCCACGCGGGTTCCGGGTCGGGCGGCAGCGTGGCGACGATGTCGCGCACGAGGTCGAGGGCGTGCTCGTCGTCGTCGGCGAGGTGGTCGACGACGCCGGACCGCCGCGCGTGCAGCTCCCCGCCGCCGAGCTCCTCGGCGGTGACGTCCTCGCCGATGGCCGCCTTCACCAGCGGCGGACCGCCGAGGAAGATCGTGCCCTGACCGCGCACGATGACGGTCTCGTCGCTCATCGCGGGCACGTACGCGCCGCCGGCCGTGCAGGATCCGAGCACCGCCGATATCTGCGGCACGCGGGCCGCCGACAGCTTCGCCTGGTGGTAGAAGATCCGCCCGAAGTGGTCGCGGTCCGGGAACACCTCGTCCTGCCGCGGCAGGAACGCGCCGCCCGAGTCCACGAGATAGACGCAGGGCAGCCGGTTCTCCAGCGCGATCTCCTGCGCGCGCAGGTGCTTCTTCACGGTGAGCGGGTGGTAGGTGCCGCCCTTGACGGTCGCGTCGTTGCACACCACCATCACCTGCCGCCCGCTCACCAGCCCCACGCCGGCGATGACGCCGGCGCCCGGCCACGCGCCGACCTCGTCCGGGCCGGCGTCCACCCCGTACGCGGCGAGCGGCGCGACCTCGAGGAACGGGCTCCCCTCGTCGAGCAGCCGGGCCACGCGGTCGCGGGGCAGCAGCTTGCCGCGCGACGTGTGCTGGTCGCGCGCCCGCTCGGTCCCGCCGAGCGCGGTCACGGCCGTGCGCTCGCGCAGGCGGTCCGCGAGCGCCCGCTGGGCCGCGTCGTTGGTGCGGGCGGCGTCGGCACGAGGGTCGACGGCGGAGCTGAGGACGGTCATGCGCGCTCCTCTCCTTCGGCACCCGGCAGGAGCAGCGCGAGCCCCGGGTCGGCGAGCACGGCGCCCAGCTCGGCCAGGAAGCGCGCGCCCTGCTCGCCGTCCACCACGCGGTGGTCGAACGTCAGGCTGAGCGTCGTCACCTGCCGCAGCGCGATCTCGCCGTCGTGCTCCCAGGGGCGGCGCGCGACCTGGCCGAGGCCGAGGATCGCCGGCTCCCCCGGGTTGAGGATCGGCGTGCCGGAGTCGACGCCGAAGACGCCGATGTTGGTGATCGTCAGGGTGCCGTGCACGAGCCGCTCGGGTGCGGTGCGGCCGGCGCGCGCCGTCGCCGTGAGGTCGGTCAGCGCGGCGGCGAGGGCCGGGAGCGACAGGGTGTCGGCGGCCGGGACGTGCGGCACCACGAGCCCGCGGTCGGTGGCCACGGCGATGCCCAGGTTCACGTGCGCGGGGCGCACGATCTCGGCCTCGCCGTCGGGCAGGTCCACCCAGCGGCTCGTGAGCGACGGGTGCGCGGGCAGCAGCGCGCACACGGCGCGCGCCACCAGCGCGAGCACCGTGATCCGCTGCCCGCCCGCCATCGGATGCGTCTTGAGCCGGGCGAGCAGCTCCATGCTGGCGGTCACGTCCACCGTGAGGAACACCGACGCCTGCGGGGCCGCGGCGCTCGCGACCATCGCCGCGGCGGTGTGCTTGCGCACGCCGCGCACCGGGGTGCGCGTCTCGCCGGTCGTCGGGCGCGGTGCGGGCGCGGTCGCCGACGTGGAAGGCGAGCCGGACGTCGAGCCGGACGGCGAGCCGGACGCTGAGCCGGACGTCGAGCCGGTCGCCGCCTCGACGTCGTCCCGCGTGATGCGCCCGTGCGGGCCGCTGCCGACGACGGTCGTGAGGTCGATGCCGCGCTGGCGCGCGAGCGCCCGCACCACCGGCGTCGACCGGGGCCGTTCCCCCCGGTCCGGCGCGGCAGAGGCAGCGGGGGCGGCAGCGGGAGCGTGGGCGGCGGCGGCAGCGGGAGCGGCAGCGCGGTCGGTCGGCACGTCGCGGCGTCGTCGTCGCGCCGGGCGTCCCGTGCGCTCGGGGCGCGCGCCGTACCCGACGAGGTTCGGCTCCGGCGCGTCCCCCGAGCTGTCAGACCCAGGTGCCGCCATACCGTCACGTGGTGCTGACACCTCTGGGGCGCGGGAGTTGTCAGAACCAGGTACCGGCTGAGCGTCACGTGGTTCTGACAGCTCGGGGGCGGGGGCGCCGTCGGCCAGGTCGAAGGTGATGAGCGGCTCGCCGACCTCGACGGTCTCGCCCTCCTCGGCGTGCAGCGCCCGCACGACGCCGGCGCACGGGGACGGCAGCTCCACCAGCGCCTTGGCGGTCTCCACCTCGGCGATCACCTGGTTGAGCTCGACGGCGTCACCCACGGCGACGCGCCACTCCACCACTTCGGACTCGGTCAGCCCCTCGCCCAGGTCGGGCAGCCGGAACTCGCGGGTCGCCATCACGCTCCCACCTCCACGCCTGCGGTCGGGCCGGCCGCCGGGACGCGCCCCAGCACCCGGTCCACGCCGACGAGCACGCGGTCGAGGTCGGGCACCTGGTTGCCCTCGAGCTTCGCCGGCGGGTAGGGGATGTCGTAGCCGGTCACGCGCACGGGCGGCGCCTCGAGGTAGTCGAAGCAGCGCTCGGTGACGGCGGTCGCGATCTCGGCGCCGACGCCGGCCTGCCGCGGTCCTTCGTGCAGCACGACGAGCCGACCGGTGCGCCGCACGGAGGCGGCGATCGTGTCGTGGTCGATCGGGGAGAGCGAGCGCAGGTCGATCACCTCGACGGAGACACCTTCGTCGGACGCGGCGACGGCGGCGTCCAGGGCGGTCGCGACGTGCGAGCCGAACGTCACCAGCGTGACGTCGTCGCCGTGGGCCACGACGCGCGCGGCGCCCATCGGTGCGGCGTCGTCGAGCGGCAGGTCCGCATCGACCTCCCCCTTGACGTGGTAGCGCCGCTTCGGTTCGAAGAACACCACCGGGTCGTCGCACGCGATCGCCTGCCGCAGCACCGTCGCGGCGTCCTGCGGGTTCGACACGGAGACGACGCGCAACCCGGCGGTGTGCACGAAGTACGCCTCGGGCGACTCGGAGTGGTGCTCGGCGGCGCCGATGCCGCCGGCCACGGGGATGCGGATGGTCACGGGCAGCTTCACCGCTCCGTTCGTGCGCGCGTGCATCTTGGCCAGCTGGCTGACGATCTGGTCGAACGCCACGTAGACGAAGCCGTCGAACTGGATCTCCACGACCGGGCGGTACCCGCGGTACGCGAGGCCGACGGCGGTGCCGAGGATGCCGGACTCGGCCAGGGGCGTGTCCACCACGCGGCGCGGCCCGAACTCGGCCTGCAGCCCGTCGGTGACGCGGTACACGCCGCCCAGGCGGCCGATGTCCTCGCCGAGGACCAGCACGGACGGGTCGTCCGTCATCGCCCGGCGCAGCCCGGCGCCCAGCGCCTTGGCGAGGGTGAGCGTCTGGGTGGTCATCGGGCGGCCCCCTGTTCGTTGCTGGTTCCCGTCACGTGCGTCCCGTTCTCCGTCGGGTCGGCGAACCCGGCCAGGTAGGCCGCGTGCTCGGCACGCTCGGCGGCGACCGTGGGGTGGGGCTCGGCGTACACGTGGTCGAAGACGCTGAGCGGGGGTGGGTCCTCGATGGCGGCGACGCCGGTCCGCAGCTCGGCGGCGACCGCGTCGGCCGCTGCCCGCACCCGCGCTTCGTCGTCGTCGGTGAGCAGGCCGTCGGCGCGCAGGTAGGCGGCGAGCCGCGCGATCGGGTCGCGCTCGGCCCAGGCGTCCAGCTCGGACGGGTCGCGGTAGCGCGTGGGGTCGTCGGCCGTGGTGTGCGGGCCCATGCGGTAGGTCACCGCCTCGACGAAGGTGGGGCCGCCGCCGGTGCGCGCACGGTGCAGCGCCTCCCGGGTGACGGCCAGGACGGCGAGCACGTCGTTGCCGTCCACCCGGACCCCGGGGACGCCGAAGCCCGACGCGCGCTGCACGAGCGGCACCGCCGACTGCAGCGTGACGGGCTCGGAGATCGCCCACTGGTTGTTCTGGCAGAACAGCACGAGCGGCACCTGCCAGGTGGCCGCGAAGACGAACGCCTCGTTGACGTCGCCCTGGCTCATCGCGCCGTCCCCGACGTAGGCGACGACGGCGGCGGTGCCGTCCGCGTCCGGCACGACGACGCCGCGCTCGACGTCGGCCTGGATCCCCAGCGCGTAGCCCACGCCGTGCAGGGCCTGCGCGCCGATGATGACCTGCGGCGTCGCCATGTTCACGGCGTACGGGTCCCAGCCGGACGCCGTGACCCCGCGCCACACGCGCAGCAGGTCCACCGGGGAGACCCCGCGCTTGCGGGCCACGGCATGCTCGCGATAGCTGGAGAACACGAAGTCGTCGCTGCGCAGCGCCGCCGCCGACCCCACCTGGGCGGCTTCCTGGCCCTGCAGCGGTGGCCACAGCGCCAGCTCGCCCTGCCGCTGCAGCGCGGTCGCCTCGGCGTCGATGCGCCGGGCCACGACCATCTCCTCGTACAGCGCCAGGAGCGTCGCGCGGGACTCGTCCGTGCCCGCGTCGACGTCTGTCAGCCAGCGGTCGAGCGCCGGGTCGGGGTGCCGCACGCCCTTCACGTCCAGCAGCCCGACCGTGCCCTTCGCACCGTCGTCCGTCCTCGCTGCTGTCGTGCTGGTCGTGCTGGCCGTGCTGGCCGTGCTGGCCGTGCTGGCCGTGCTGGCCGTGCTGGCCGTGCTGGCCGTGCTGTCCGTCGTTCCGTCCGTCGTTCCGGACGCCGTCTCCGTCCGCGCTCCACCCGCTCGTGACAGGTCGTCGCGGGACGTCGAACCCATGGTGCTGGGCATCGTCGCCTCACCTCGTGTGTCGCCGGTTGCTCCTCGTCGAGCGCCGGATACCGCGAACGTAACGCCGCTCACAGGGTGCGACCAGCACCTCGCCGCACGCTGTGCAGAGTGCTCAGCCGACCGCCGTTAGGGTGGACGTTGTGCGCAGCTACGACGCCGTGGACCTGAGCCTTCTGACGGCCCTCGCCGAGGACCCGAGGGCCACGATCGCCGCGCTCGCAGAACGCCTGCGCCTCTCGCGGAACACGGTGCACGCGCGGCTCGCGCGCCTGGAGGAGTCGGGCGCGTTCCTGAGCTTCGACCGCCGGGTGAATCCCCAGTTCCTCGGCCACCCCCTCACCGCGTTCCTCGAGGTCGAGGTGCGCCAGAAGGAGCTGGGCCGCATCGTCGACGCGCTCGCGCGCATCCCCGAGGTCGTACAGGCCTTCGGGCGCAGCGGCACCGCCGACCTGCGCGTGCAGGTGGTGTGCCGCGACACCGACCACCTCTTCCGCATCGACGCCGCGATCCTCGCCGTGGACGGCGTCGAACGCACCGAGACGTCGCTGTCCATGGGCGAGCTCATCCCCTACCGGATCCAGCCGCTCGTCGACGAGGCCCGCAAGGCGCTCTGACCGCGCACCCGGGGCGCCGACGGCGGGGTCGCCGGTCGTCCTCGGCGTGTCACCCTGCGCCTCGTCCCGCGTGTCGCCCTGCGTGTCGCCCCGCGTGTCGTCGGCCCTAGGACATTCTCGTTCTACGTCCCCTCGGCAGAGCGGGAAACCTGCCCGTCCGGGCGAACGCGGTGCGCATGGGACGGAGATTCCGGTCCAGCGGGAGGCACGCGCGCTCCGGGAGCCGGACTCAGGCTGTGCCGACAGAGCACGAAACAACAACGCCTGCGGAGCGACGACACGCCCGCGGGCGCGTCGGGCCACGCGACCTGACCACGTGACCCGACACCGCACGCCCGCGAAGTCGCACCAGCCGGACGACGGGCAAGGCCCTCAGCAGGGCCCACCCAGAGGGCGCCCCGTGCGATCAGGGTGCGGGGAGCTCCGCGCGGGTGCGCACGCCGTCGGCCCAGCGCACGAGGACCTCCCGCCCGCCGTCCGCGACCTCGACCTCGACCTCGACCTCGACCTCGACCTCGACCAGCGGAGGTATGCCCTCCTGCGCACCGGAACCGTGCAGCCCGACGACGACGGCGCACCACTCGCCGACGGGGACGGGAGTCACGGTCACCCACGGGGTCGCGGTGCGCGGGCCGAGCGGTGTGCCGTCGTCCGTGGTCGCCACGCCGGTCCGCACGTCCACCTCGTCGTCGCCCGCCGGAGAGCCGGAGCGTGGGACGGGCCGCAGGGTCGACGTCGTCGTCCCCGCCCGGACGGCGTGCAGGCCCACGCGGCTTGTCTCCTCGCCGGTGACGGGCCAGCCCCCGACCCGCAGCGCGACGGCGCCCGGCGACACCTCCTCCACGCGCGCCAGCCGCACCTCCCACGCGCCCCGCACGACGCTCACGGTCGTGACGGTCCCCGCCGCCCGCGCACGCCCGGCCCGCCCGGAACCGGCGGTGAACGCGACGGGGTCCTCGTCGAGCCAGTGCGCGTGCGCGCGCGACGCCAGCACCGCGGTGCCCGTGCCCTCTCCCTCCGTGTCCGCCGCCGTGTCGCCCGTCGTGTCCGCCGCCGAGTCGAGGCGCACCTCGAGCGTGCGGAAGCCCGTGCGGTGCGTCGCCCGGCCCTCGGCGTCGAGGAGGACGACGGACTGGTCCAACGGGTCGGACCACCCCGCGTCGTCCAGGAGCGGCGACGTCGCCGTCGAGTAGCCCAGACGCGCGTACAACGGCGAGTCGCCCGTCTCGTCGCCCTCGAAGGCATGGTCCGTGCCGTGGTTGTAGACGCGCACCACGCCGTCGTCCCGCGTGCCCGCCACCGCCCACCCGGGGGCGCCGGCCACCAGGAGCGTGTCCCCGCACTCCACCGGCAACGGCTCCTCGGCCGCCGCCCACACCGGGTGGTCGGCCGGCAGCGACAGCCCGAGCAGCCCCTTGCTGGCCCAGTACGGAGACCCGGTACCGGAGTACGACTGCGCCATCGCACGCCACTCGTGGTGCCAGCCGAGCGTGAGCAGCCCGCGCTCGTCGGGGGCGCCATGCCGCGCGAAGTGCCCCACCACGCCCGACGCGGCCCGGCGCAGCAGCCCCGGCGAGGTGCTCGGCACCTCCGCGAGCGCACCCACCCAGAACGGCGCGGCCGCCGCGAACCGGTAGACCAGGCTGCGACCCTGCAGCAGCGGCGAGCCGTCCGCCCCGACGAGGTGCACGGCGTCGGCCAGGAACCGGTCGAGGCGCCGGACGTACGCGTCCGTGCGCGGCGCCGCGAGGTCCTGCGCCCCCGCCATGCGCGACCACAGCACCGGGTACAGGTGCATCGCCCACCCGACGTAGTGGTCGTACGCCCGCCGCGGCCCGTCCGAGTACCAGCCGTCGGCACGGCAGAAGTCCTCGTGCCGGGCGAGGTCGCGCTCCATGTCCTCGAGGGACCACGGCCCGCCCACCGACCGGAGGAACTGCTCGACGACGACCCGGAACCAGAGCCAGTTGTTGTCCGGGTAGTCCTCGTCCCCCACGACGGTGGCGAGATAGTCGACCACCCGTTCCTGCACCCCCGGGTCGAGCCGGTCCCACAACCACGGACGCGTGAGGTCGAGCACGAGCGCGATCGACGCCGCCTCCACCTTCGCCTGCCCGTGCTCGTCCGGACGCAGCCAGCGCTCGGGCGACGAGGGGTCCGTCCCCGCCGCCAGCCCCTCCGCGTACCAGCCGGCGAGGTCGAGCGGGTCGTCGCCGCGCTCGCCGGCCAGCCGGAAGCCGGCCGCGAGGAACGTGCGCGCGAACCCCTCCAGGGCGTCCACGTCCGTGCCGAGCCCGCCCGGTGCACCGGGCAGCACGACCCGCGCGTGCCCCGCCGACGCGTACGGCCGCACCGCCAGCAGCATCCCGTCCGCCAGCTCCGCCCAGCGCTCGCGCGTCCACCCGGTGATCGGGGCAAGGTCGTGCCCCGTCCTGCCCTCGACCGTCGCCTGTGCACCTCGGCCCGTCGCGCCCACCGTGTCCCCTTCCTCGCGGATGTCTGCCCGAGTCAACCCGGCGCCCTCGTCCGCGACAAGGAGTCCGTGCAGATCCGTGCAGACCCGAACATCGCGGCCTCGTAGGCTCGTCGCCATGACCGACGCACGCGGCCCGGGCCTCGCGGCCCACCGGCACGAGCTGATCCGCAACGAGGCCCGCCTGCGCGGCTTCGTCAAGGTCGCGGAGCTCGCGCGGCGCCTCGGGGTCTCGGAGGTCACCGTCCGGCGCGACATCACGGCGCTCGTCGACGCCGGCGACCTCGCCCGCGTGCACGGCGGCGCCACGCTCCCCGCCCCAGGTGCGGGCGGCGGTCCGCGGCGTCCGCTCGCGACCCTCGGGATGGTCCTGCCCGCGTCGCGGTACTACTACCGGGGCGTCGTGGCGGGCGCGGAGGAGGCCGCGGCCCGGGTCGGCATGCGCCTCGTCCTCGCCGTCTCCCGGTACGACGTCGCCGAGGAGGCACGGCTCGTCGAGCGGATGCTGCGGGCGGGGGTCGACGCGCTCCTCGTCGCGACGGCGCGGCCCCCGCACGACGAGCCCCCGCGCTGGTTCGCCTCCGCCGGGGTCCCCGTGGTGCTGGTCGAGCGCCGCGCGGACGGACCCGACGCCGAGTACGCCCGCACCGACCACGCCGCCGGCGCCCGGCTCGCCGTCGAGCACCTGGCAGACCTGGGCCACGAGCGCGTCGGGCTCGCGGTGCGTCCGACGACGCCCACGTCGTCCTGGCTGGTCGACGGGTTTCGCGAGGCCACCCGGACGCGCGGGACCGCCGTCGCCGGCTTCCCCCCGGTCGGGCTCGCGATCGAGGCCGACGGCATCGCCGAGCGCGACCGCCGGCTCGCCGACCTCCTGCGCCGCTGTGCCGAGACGGGCACGCGCGCCCTGCTCGTCCACGCCGACGAGGACGCCGTCTCGCTGCTCGACCTCGCGACCGACCAGGGCGTGCGCGTCCCCGAGGACCTCTCGATCGTCGCCTACGACGACGAGATGGCTGCCCTCGCGCCCGTGCCGCTGACGGCCGTCGCGCCGCCGAAGCACGACGTCGGCCGGGCCGCGGTCGACCTCGCGGTCCGCCGGCTGTCGCTCGGGCCGGCGGCCGCGACGCAGCAGGTCACGCTGCTGCCCCGGCTCGTGGTCCGCGCCTCCACCGCAGCGCCGTGACCGACTCTGATCGGTATGACCGGTCAGGATTGACCCCGGTCGTGCGTCGGCCCGCACAATGACGAGCGTCAGCCCGCCCCGGAGGAGACGCATGCAGCCCGGCACCCCGACCGCCGCCACGTCAGCCAGCTCAGCCCCGTCAGCCACGTCAGCCAGTTCAGCCACGTCCGCCCCGCCGACGCTCCCCACCGTGACCCTGGCGATGCAGCCCGGGCTGCGGGAGCGGCTGTTCGCCGCCGAGGACCTCGACCGGCTGGCCGCCGTCGCCCGCGTCGAGCCCGACGTCCTGCACGACCTGTCCTCGCCCGCAGCCCGCGACGTGCTCGCCCGCACGGACGTGCTCCTCACCGGCTGGGGGTGCCCGCCCGTCACGCGCGACGTCCTGGCGCACGCCCCCCGGCTGCGCGCCGTCGTGCACGGTGCCGGGACGGTCCGGCACCACCTGCCCGCGGAGTTCTGGGACGCGGGCATCCCTGTCAGCACGGCCGCGGACGCCAACGCGATCCCCGTGGCGGAGTACACCGTCGCGACGATCCTGCTCGCCAACAAGCGGATCTGGCCGGTGGCGGCGCGCTACCGCGCCGAGCGGCGCGCCGCGGACTGGAACGCCGTCGTCCCCGACGCCGGCAACTACCGGCGCACGGTCGGCGTGGTCGGCGCCTCCAAGATCGGTCGGCGCGTGCTCGCGCTGCTCGCCCCGTTCGACCTCGACCTGGTGCTGAGCGACCCGTACGCCGACGAGGCCACGGCGGCATCCCTCGGCGCGCGGCTCGTCGACCTGGACACCCTGGTCGCGACCAGCGACGTCGTGTCCCTGCACGCCCCCGACCTGCCTGAGACGCACCACCTGATCGACGCCCGACGGCTGGCGACGATGCGTCCCGGCGCCACGCTGGTGAACACCGCGCGCGGCGCCCTCGTCGACACCTCGGCGCTCACCGAGGCGGTCGTCGCGGACCGCCTGCACGCCGTCCTCGACGTGACGACCCCCGAGGTCCTGCCCGCCGACTCCCCGCTGTACGACCACCCGAACGTGCTGCTCACGCCGCACGTCGCCGGGTCCGTCGGCCTGGAGCTGCACCGCCTGGGCGCCTTCGCCGTGGACGAGGTGGCGCGCTGGACGCGCGGGGAGCCGTTCGCCGCACCCGTCGACGGCGCCCTGCTGCACCGCACCGCCTGAGCCCGAGGACGTCAGGCGGTCCAGCGGACGACGACGTCCGCGGCGGCGCGCGTGCCGGCGACCAGCGCCGCGTTGGCCTGGTCGGAGCCGCGGGCCCACCGGCGCGCGTCGTCGCGGGTCTTGCCGAACGCGTGGTGCCGCTCCTCCAGCCGTCCGAGGCGGACGTCGTCCCCGACCTCGAGGAACCAGACCTCGGCCATGCGGGCGCGCGCCTCGGGCCACGCGCCCGTGGGCGCGAGCAGGTAGTTGCCCTCCGTCACGACCAGCGGCACGTCGGCGGGGACGGCCACGCCCGCCGCGACGGGCTCCTCGATCTCCCGGCGGAAGACGGGCGCGTACACGGGCGGGTCGCCAGGTCTCGACGAGGCGAGCCGGGCGACCAGCGCGGCGTACCCGGCGTCGTCGAACGTGTCGATCGCGCCCTTGCGGTCACCGCGGCCGAGGTCGGCCAGGACGGCGTTCGACAGGTGATAGCCGTCCATCCCGACCTCGACGGCCAGGCTCGGCCCGAGCGTCTCGACGAGCGCCCGCGCGAGGGTCGACTTGCCGGCACCCGGCGCGCCGACGAGCCCGAGGATCCGCCGCTCCCCCGGGACCGCCAGCCGCCGGGCGCGCGCGACCAGCTCCGCGGTCGTCGCCGACCAGGCCTCGGACTCCCCGGGCTCCCCGGCCGTCATCGGACCTCCCCCGGCGACGCGGGCAGGTGCGCGAGCCACGACCGCGGCCCGACGTGCCGCACCCGCGTGCTCGCGACGCGCACCGCGAAGGCGCAGGCGTCGGGCAGGTCCAGCCCGCGCGCGAGCGCCACGGTCAGCGCGCCGTGGAACGCGTCGCCCGCGCCGAGCGTGTCCGCCACCGGCACCGCGGGCACCGGCACCTCGCCCCGGGGAGGGGCTGCCGAGCCGCCGGGCACGCACCACGTGACCGGGCCGCCGCCCCGCGTGACCACCGCGGCGCGGGCCCCGAGCACCAGGGCGCCGTGCGCGGCGTCGTCGGCCGCAGGAACGACGGCGCCGGGAGCGACGTCGCCGGGCATGGCGAAGTCGGAGCTCAGCGCGGCGACGTCCGCCGCGGGCAGCAGCTCGGCGAACAGCGGCCGCCACCGGCCGCCGTCGACCACCACGAGCGGCCGGGGCCGCAGCCCTTCGACGTGCGCGAGCACCGCCCGGGCGAGCGCGGGGTGGTGCCCGTCGAACAGCACGACGTCGGGGCGCGGGAGCCCGGCGAGGGCGTCGAGGGCCGGCGCGGGCGCGGTGGCGAGGGCGGCGTCGGCGGAGACCACGGAGCGGTCCCCGGTCGCCTCGTCCACGAGGACGGAGGAGACGGGGAGGGGGAACTCCTCGTCGGGGCCTGCGACGTCGTGCACCCGCACCTCGCGGGCGTCGAGGTCCGCGCGCGCCGCCTGGGCGACAGGTCCGGCGCCCAGCGCGCTGACCAGCACGGCGTGCGCACCGAGCGCCGCGGCCGTGACCGCCGCGTTGGCCGCCGGCCCGCCCGCCGCGACGTCCTGCCGCGTCGCCGTGACCTTCTCGTTCACGCCCGGCCGGCCGGCCGCCCGGTGCACGACGTCGAGCGTCGTGAGCCCGACGAACCAGCAGACCGCCATCAGCGACCGGTGCCGTCGACGGCGTGCGGCTCGATCGCGGCGATCTCGTCGTCCGTCAGCGCCGGCGCGCGCAGGGCCGCGACGTTGTCCTCGAGCTGCGCGACGGAGGACGCGCCGATCAGCGCCGACGTCACGCGGTCGTCGCGCAGCACCCACGACAGGGCGAGCTGCGCGAGCGTCTGCCCGCGGCCCTCCGCGATCGCGTTCAGCGCCCGCGCCCGCCCCAGGTACGTCTCGGTGAGGTTCGACGACGACAGGAACGGCGAGTCGCTGCGCGCGGCGCGCGAGCCCTCAGGCGCCGAACCGCCCAGGTACCGCCCGGTGAGCAGGCCCTGCGCCAGGGGCGAGAAGACGATCGTGCCGACGCCGAGGTCCTCGACCACGTCCAGCAGGGACTCGCTCTGCCGGCCGTCGTACGCGTCCTCACGGTCCGCGATCTCGACGTGCCGGTTGAACATCGAGTAGCTGGGCTGGTGGATGAGCAGCGGCACGCCGAGGTCGGCGAGCACCTGCGCGGCCTCCCGGGTGCGCGACGGCGAGTAGTTCGACACGCCGACGTAGGTCGCCTTGCCCTGCTGCACGGCGGACGCGAGCGCGCCCATCGTCTCCGTGAGCGGCGTCGACGGGTCGGGCCGGTGGTGGTAGAAGACGTCGACGTGGTCCAGGCCCATCCGGGTCAGCGACTGGTCGAGCGAGGAGAGCAGGTACTTGCGCGAGCCGTGGTCACCGTAGGGGCCGGGCCACATGTCGTAGCCCGCCTTGGTGGAGATGACGAGCTCGTCGCGGTACGGCGCCAGGTCCTTGGCCAGGTGGCGGCCGAAGTTCTCCTCCGCCGAGCCGTACGGCGGGCCGTAGTTGTTGGCGAGGTCGAAGTGCGTGATCCCCAGGTCGAACGCGCGGCGCAGGATGGCGCGCTGGGTGTCGAACGGGTTCACGTCGCCGAAGTTGTGCCACAGGCCCAGCGACAGGGCCGGGAGGTCCAGGCCGGAGCGGCCGGTGCGGCGGTAGGTCATCGACTCGTAGCGGGCGTCGTCGGCCAGGTACCGAGGTGCGAGAGGCATGGCCCCATCCTCCCCCACGCCACCCCCTGCGCTGTGGGTACGAAAGCGGTCAGAATTCTCGGCCGAATTCTGACCTCTTTCGTACCCACAACAGATCAGGGGGCGGCGGGCGGGACCGGGAAGTTCGCGCGGAACACGTTGTCGGGGTCCCAGTCGCGCTTCACCTCGCGCAGGCGGGTGAGCGTGGGCTCGGGGAACGCGTCGGTGATCCGCTCCGGCCGGGTGTCCGTGTCGAACGACAGGTACAGCCCGTCGGTGTGCGGCGCCATGACGGCGTCCCACACGGCGTCGAGCCGGTCTTGGGCGGAGGACATCGCCGACAGCAGGAAGTTCTGGTGGCGGTGGGCGTACGCCGTCGCGCCCGGGTCGACGTCGTTGCCGGCGCCGCCGGTCGCACGGACCTGCAGGAAGTACGCCTCGCCCGACAGCGCCAGCTTCTCGAAGGCGCGGGCCGTCGCGGTGTCCAGGTGCGCGACCAGCCCGGACCGGACGGCCGGGTCGCCGCCGCCGGAGTGGTGCTTGTCGCCGGCCTGCACGACGCTCGCGTACGGCAGCAGGTACGCCTGGTGCGCGAGCAGCGGGCCGGCCCCGGCCAGGCGTTCGAGCTGCTCGACGGCGGCGTCCGTGTCGTCCCCCGCCCAGACCGTCATGAGCTGCGCGACGGGGCCCTGGTCGTCGCTGCCGTCGGCGAGCCGCCCCCGGCGGCCGGGCGACAGGACGAGGAAGCTCGTCAGCTCGCGCGGCGCCGACTCGACGACGGCGCCCCAGCGCTCCAGCACGCCCGCGACATCGGTGGCATCGAGCGTCATCTGGGAGAAGACGACGGTGCCCTGCCCGCTCAGCTCCATGGCCTCGATCTCGACCCATGTCACCACGCCCAGGTTGCCGCCCGCGCCGCGCAGGCCCCAGAACAGGTCCGGGTGCTCGTCGGCCGACGCCCGCACGACCCGGCCGTCGGCCGTGACGACCTCGGCCGCGACGACGTGGTCGATCGTCAGGCCGTAGGTGCGGCCGAGGAAGCCGACGCCGCCCGCCGTGGCGAGCCCGCCGACACCCACGCCGCCCGAGTCGCCCGAGCTGATCGCCCAGCCGCGGGGGGCGATCGCCTCCGCGACGCGGCCCCACGTGGCGCCGACGCCCACGCGGACGCGCCGGGTCGCCTCGTCGACGACCTCCACCTGGTCGAGGGCGCCGAGGTCGACGACGATGCCGCCGTCGTTGGTCGACCGGCCGCTGATGCCGTGACCACCGGACCGCACGCCCAGCGGGACGTCCTGCGACCGCGCGAACCGCACGGCCTCGGCCACCTGGGCCGTGTCGCGGGGACGCAGGACCAGGCCGGGCGCGCCGGAGCGCAGGTAGTTGTGCCGCACGCCGTCGTAGGCGCGGTCGCCGGGCTCGACGGCGGTCGCCGCGAGGGAGGCGGGCACCGCGGCGTAGTCGATGCCCGGCCGGCGCAGGGCGACGGCGTGCGCGCCCCGCTGGGACGCGGCGGGTGCGGTGCCCGACGTCGCCCGCTCGCGCGCCACCAGCTCGCGCACGGCGGGCGCGACCTCCTCGCCGTACACCCGGATGAGGTCCGGGTCGTCGGCGGCGAGGATCACGGTGCCGATGCCGTCCTCGAGCGCGAGCGCGGCCAGCTCGTCCACCCACTGCTCCACCGGGCCCTGCAGGAAGCCGCGCGGCTCGGCCGTGATCGCGCCCTGCACGTTGAGCAGGCGCCGGATCTCGGCCGGGTGCCGGCCCGCCTCCTCGGCCGCCTCGTCGATGATGGCGTGGCCGCGCTGCAGGTCGCCGTCCTTGAGGTAGGCGAGCGACGGCAGCCAGCCGTCCGCCTTGCGGGCGATGAGCCGCAGCATGCGAGGCTTGAGCGCGCCCAGCCAGATCGGGACGTCGTGGGCCGGCTCCGGGCCGCGCTTGGCGCCCGCGACGCGGTGGTGGGCGCCGTCGACCCGCAGGGCGCGGCGCTCCCGGCCGTCCCAGATCCCCCGGATGATGTCGAGCGCCTCCTCCAGCGCGTCCACGGACTCCCCCGGCGTGAGGCGGGTGCCACCCATGGCGACGATCGGGTCCCAGAACCCGCCGGCGCCGAGCCCCAGCGCCGCCCGGCCACCCGACAGCAGGTCGAGGGAGGCGACGGCGCGCGCCAGCACCGCGGGCGGCCGCAGCGGCAGGTTGAGCACGTTGCCCGCGACGGTGACGCGCTCGGTCTGCGCGGCCACCCAGGACAGCAGCGTCCACGTGTCGAGGAACCCCGGCTGGTACGGGTGGTCCTGGAACGTCACCAGGTCGAGCCCGGCCGCCTCGGTGACCTGGGCGAGCCGCACCGGCTGCTGCGGGTCGCGGTTGGTCGGGGTGAGGAACGTGCCGAAGACCAGGTCGTGGCCGTAGTCCGTCATGCGGGGCCTTTCACGGGAAGTCCGCTCCCGTCACCGGGAGATCGTCTGTCGTACAGACGATATCAGCGGCAACTCTTCTGACCGACCGCACATTCCCTTAGGATGACGACGTGACCACCACCACCGATCCGACGAGCGCCGGGCCTGACGCGCCGGTCGCGCCGTCCCCGTTGGGCTGGTCGCTCGCCGCGCTGCTGCGGGAGTGGAGCGCCCGGGTCGCGGCCGCGTGCGCCGACGTCCCGCACGGCGGCCGCGGCTACGAGGTGCTGGCCGCCGTCTACCGCGACGCCCCGCCCACGCAGGCCGCCCTCGCCTCACGCCTCGGCATCGACCGCACGGTGATGACCTACCTGCTCGACGAGCTCGCCGGGTGCGGCCTCGTCGAGCGCCGGCCCGACCCGGCCGACCGTCGCGCGCGCCGCATCGTCGTGACGGACCACGGGCGCGTCGTCCTCGCCGACCTGGACGCGCGGGTGCGCACCGCGGAGGACGGGCTGCTCTCCGGTCTGGACGGCGCCGAGCGTGACGTGCTGCGCCACCTGCTGGAGCGGGCTGCGACCGCTGCCGCCCCCGGTGGTGCATCGTGCGTGCTGACATGATCCTCAAACGGGCCGTATGAGGATCATGTCAGCACGCACGTTGCACCCCGGGCGACCGGAAACCGGTTCCTTGCCCGAGCGCACCACTGGACGGTAACCGGTTTCCCATGGTGTACCGTCGGGCCGTGAGCCCGAGGAGGCATCGATGCCTGACGTGAACCTCCGGCGACCTTCGGTGACCATCGCCGACGTCGCCACCGCCGCCGGCGTCTCGCGCGCCACCGTCTCCCGCGTGATGAACGGCCGCAGCACGGTCGATCCTGCCATCGCCGCCCGGGTGCAGGAGGCGGCGATCGACCTGAACTACCGGCCCAGCAACGTGGCACGCAGCCTGTCCCTGGGCCGCACGACGACGGTCGCGCTCGTGGTGCCGGACCTCGGCAACCCGGTGTTCCAGCAGATCCTGCGCGGCGTCACCTCCGCCGCCGCCGAGGACGGCTACCGCGTGCTGGTGGCCGACGCCGCCGAGGACCCCTCCGAGGAGGCGGCGATCGCGCGCGAGGCACGCATGCGCTGCGACGCGCTCATCCTCGTCGCGCCACGCATGCCCGGCGCCGCCCTGGACGCGCTGCTGCCCCTCGTGACGCCCGCGGCCGTGATCAACCGCGAGGTCGACCACGCCGGGACGCCCAGCCTCGTCATCGACTACGCGGACGCCACGGTGCAGGTGGTCGAGCACCTGGTCGGCCTCGGCCACCGGCGGCTCGCGTACCTCGCGGGCCCGCGTGCCGCGACGACCGACGCCGCCCGGCGCGCCGGCCTCGCTGCGGCCCGCGAGCACCACCCGGACCTGGAGGTGGTGGAGCTCGCCGTCGGCGCCGACCTCGCGTCGGGGCACGCCGCCGCCGGCCCGGTCCTCGCGAGCCGCGCCACCGCCGTCGTCGCGTACAACGACCTGGTCGCGTTCGGCCTCCTGGCGGCCCTCAACGAGGCCGGCGTGGCCGTGCCCGCCGACATCTCCGTGGCAGGCTACGACGACATCGACCTGGCCCGGTACGCGACCCCCGCCCTGACCACGGTGGCGGTGCCCCAGGCCGAGCTGGGCCGCCAGGCGTGGCGCGAGCTGCACGCCGTGATCGACGACGACGCCCACCCCGCCGCGACCACTCGCTTCACCGCGCGCCTGCAGGCACGGTCCAGCACCGGGCCCGCACCCCGCCGGCTCGCCCGGGCGGTCGTGACGGAGCCCGCGCCCGCCACGACGCCGCAGGTCGAGGACGCCGTCCTCGGCCCCGCGTGGTCCGTCGAGCCGCGCGAGGTCGTGCTGCGCCACACCCGCGACCGGGTCCCGCTGGCCCGGTACGTGGACGGCGAGCGGCTGCCCGCCATCCACTCCCCCCGCCCCTACCTGCACCCGGTGCACTCGCTCGCGGGCGTCCCGCTCACCGAGTCGGAGCCCGTGGACCACCGGCACCACTACGGCGTCAGCGTGGCCGTGCCCGACGTCAACGGCACCAGCTTCTGGGGCGGCCGCACCTTCGTGGCCGACGTCGGCCCGACCCTGCTGCCCAACCACGGCCGGCAGCGGACCACCCGCGCGGAGGTCGACCCGCTCGCCCCCCACGTCCTGCTCGACACGGTGCGGTGGGACGACGAGCGCGGCGAACCCCTGCTCGACGAGCAGCGCCGCCTCGGCGCACGGCTCCTGGGCGACGACGGCTGGGCGCTGGAGTGGCGCTCCACCCTGCACGCGTCGCACGGGCCGCTGGAGATCCGCTCCCCCGCGACCAACGGCCGGCCGGGCGCGGGCTACGGCGGCGTCTTCTGGCGCGCGCCGATCGCGGGGAGCACGGTCGTGCTGTCCGCGGCGGGCGAGGGCGAGGAGCACGCGCACGGCAGCACCTCCCCGTGGGTGGCCTTCGTGCAGCGGCACCACGACCCGTACGCCGAGGACCGCAGCACGACGCTGCTGATCGCACAGACCTCGCCGCCCCGGCACTGGTTCCTGCGCGCGGCCGACTACCCCGGGGCCGGTCCGGCGCTGGCGTGGGACACGCCCCTGCGGGTGCCCGCCGGCGGGACGGTCGAGACCGGCATCGTGGCGGCCCTCGTGGACCGCGCGCTCGACCTCGACGAGGCCACCGACCTCGCTGCCACGCTGCGCTGACCTGCCCTGACGAGCCCCTGACCTGCCCCGAGACTGCACCCGAACCCTGCCCCGCGAGACGACAGGACGACCATGACGGAACTGACCCCCGACGGCCTCGTCCCGCAGATCGCGGTGGTGGGCCTGCACGGTCACGGCGCCTCGCACGTGCGCCGCGTGCTCGAGCTGCAACGTGCGGGCCGGGTGCGCCTGGCCGCCGTCGTCGACCCGCGCGAGCCCGGCCCGGGCCACGAGGCGCACGCCGCCGGCGCGCCCTGGTTCCCCACGCTGGGCGACCTGCTGTCCGCGCCGTCCGCCCGGGTGGACGTCGTCGTCCTCAGCACCCCGATCCCGACGCACCTCCCGCTGGCCCGCGCCGCGATGGAGGCGGGGATCGACGTGCTGCTGGAGAAGCCCACGACGGCGTCGCTGGCGGAGCACACGGAGCTGGTGGCGGTGGCCGAGCGCACGGGCCGGCGCTGCCAGGTCGGGTTCCAGACGTTCGGCTCGCACGCCCTGCGGGCGGCGGCCGACCTCCTCGCCCGGGGCGAGATCGGCGACGTCGTCGGGTTCGGCGCGGTGGGCACGTGGGTGCGCACGGAGTCGTACTGGCGGCGCGCCGCGTGGGCGGGCCGGCGTCGGCTCGACGGGCGCGACGTGGTGGACGGCGTCGTGACCAACCCGCTGGCGCACGCCGTCGCGACCACGCTGCGACTCGGCGGCGCGACCACCGCGCAGGACGTCACCTGGGTGGACACCGACCTGTACCGGGCCAACCCGATCGAGGCGGACGACACGTCGTCGGTACGCGTGCAGGACGCGGACGGGCGGCGCTACGGCTTCGGGCTCACGCTGTGCGCCGCGGACCGCTCCCCGGCGCGAGTCGTCGTGCACGGCACCCGCGGCGAGCTGGTCCTCGAGTACGAGCACGACCGCCTCCTGGTGCGCACCGACGTCGCGCAGACGGCCAAGACGTACGGCCGCACGTCGTTGCTCGACGACCTCCTGGCCGCCCGCACCGACCGCTCGCGGGCGATGCTGTGCGACGTCCGCGACACCGGCGCCTTCATGCGCGTGCTGGAGGCCGTGCGCACGAGTGCCGACCCCGCCCCGATCCCCGCCGAGCAGGTGGAGTGGCGCGGCGAGGGGCACGACCGCCGCCCGGTGGTGCGCGACGTCGAGCACTGGTGCGCCGAGGTCGCACGCACCCAGCAGACCTTCACCGAGCTCGGCGCCCCCTGGACCACCTGACCCGCCGGAACGCTGTGGGTACGAAACGGGTCAGAATTCCGTGCGGAATTCTGACCCATTTCGTACCCACACGTCAGAGGTCGATGCCGAGGCCCAGCTCGTCGAGGCGGACAGGGTCGCCCGTGGCGAGCGAGCGGTTCCCGGCGTAGCCGATGCCGGAGGCGCGGAGGCCGTCACGGAAGCCGGCGGCGCGGCCCAGAGGGTCGGCCTCGGAACGACCGCGGAAGACGTCGGAGAGCAGCAGCGCGTCGCCACCCCCGTGACCACCGGCGCCGGCCGCGACGATGGGCCGCTCCTCCGCCCGTTCCCAGTGCTTCTGCACGACGAGCCGCTCGCCCTCGGGGCGCACCGAGTCCTCGCCGAAGGTCGCGGTGAAGCTCGGGTCGACCGTCGCCTTGCCGTCGGCGCCGAAGACGACGGAGCCGCGCTCGACCACCTCGAGCTCTGCACGGCCGCGCGAGCCGTTGACGACGACGCGGTACCCCTCCCACGGGGCGCTCGCGGTGAGCGAGTACGTGAGCACCGGGCCGCCGGCGTACTCGACCACGAGGCCGAGAGTGTCCTCGGTGGTGATGCCCGGGTCGAAGACGCTGCGGTCGCGCCGGTAGCCGTCCACGGCCTGCGCCTCAGGCCCGTACAGCTCGGCGAGGTACGGGTCGGCGGCGACGTCGATGCGCCACGGGTCCACGCCCTGCTCGGCCAGGGCCCGCTCCCCCGCCGTCGGCTCGTAGCCGGTCTCGTGCGCGGCGTCGTCCCCGTAGAAGCGACGGCCGCCGCTGGCGAAGACGCGCTGCGGGACGGCGTCGATCCACCAGTTGACGAGGTCGAAGTGGTGGCTGGACTTGTGCACCAGCAGCCCGCCGTTGTTGACCTTCTCGCGGTGCCAGCGGCGGAAGTAGTCCGCGCCGTGCACGGTGTCGAGGGCCCAGTCGAAGTGGACGCTGAGCACCTGGCCGATCTCGCCGGACGCGATGACCTCGCGCAGCGCCGAGTTCCGCGGCGAGTAGCGGTAGTTGAACGTCATCGTGAGGTCGCGGCCCGTCTCGGTGACGGCGTCCGCGATCTGTCGCGCCTCCGTCTCGGTGGCCGCGACGGGCTTCTCGACGACGACGTCGACGCCGGCGCGCAGCGCGCGGGAGACGAGGTCCGCATGGGTGTTGTCCACCGACGTGACGATCAGCCGGTCGACCCGCTGCTCGTCGAGCGCCTTCTCCAGGTCGTCCGGGTGGTACAGCGGGCGCTCCCCGCCGACGGCCGCGGCGACCTTCGCCTCGTGCACCGCGGCACGCACGGGGTTGGGCTCGACCCACGCGACGATCTCGCCGTCGTCGGCGTGGTCCCCGATCAGCGCGTTCACGTACATGCCGGCACGGTGCCCGGTGCCGGCGACGGCGTACCGCCGACGGTCCTGACCGGTCGGGGCGGCGGGGGCGGAGGGCATCATCGATCTCCTTGCATGTCGCCTGGGCGACGTTGGGTAAGCGGTTTCCTGCCAGCCTACCGGAGCGTCGTCGTCGGCCACACCCCCGCCTGACCCCGTCCTCGGGCTACCTCGGCAAGCCCGTGACTACCTCGGCACGGTCCGGACTACCTCGGCAGGGTCCGGACTACTTCGACGGGGTGATGACGACCTGACCGGCCCAGGTGAACCCGCCGCCGAAGCCGAAGAGCAGCGCGGGCGTGCCGGCCGGGATCTTGCCGGCGTGCCACCACTTGGAGAGCCCCAGCGGGATGGAGGCGGCGGACGTGTTGCCGGACTCGGTGATGTCGGCGACGACCACGCGGTCCTCGAGGCCGAGCGCCTTCGCCAGCGGCTCGATGATGCGCAGGTTGGCCTGGTGCGCCACGAGCACGCCGATGTCGTCGAGGGTGAGACCGGACGCGTCGACGATGCGGCGCGCGCGGTCGGCGGCGCGCGTGATCGCCCACTTGAAGACGGCGCGGCCGTCCTGGGCGAACTTCTCGGTGGGGACCTCGATGCGCACGGCGGGGGTCAGCTCCGGCTCGGAGCCCCAGACGACGGGGCCGACGGCGGGCGTGTCGGCGCCCTGGAGCACGACGGCGCCCGCGCCGTCCGCGGTGAGGATGCAGGTGCTGCGGTCGGTCCAGTCGGTGACGGAGGTGAGCTTCTCCGACCCGACGACGACGGCGGTGCGCGCGGAGCCGGCGCGGATGGCCTGGTCGGCCAGACCGACGGCGTACGCGAACCCCGAGCAGGCGGTGTTGACGTCGATGACGGCGGGGCCGACGACGTCGCGCAGGTCGGGCTCGTCCTCGCCCTCGGGCGTGCTGGCGCCGGGCTGCACGCCGGTGCGCAGGGCGTAGGCCACGCGGCCGGCGGTGTTGGGCGAGCGGTCGGTCGCCGTCGTGGTCGCGACGATCACGAGGTCGACGTCCGTGCCCGCGACACCCGCGTCGTCGAGCGCGTGCCGGGCGGCGGCGGTCGCCATGTCCGCGACGGTGACGTCGTCGGCGGCGACGTGCCGGGTGACGATGCCGGTGCGCGAGCGGATCCACTCGTCGTTGGTCTCGACGAGCTGCGCGATGTCGTCGTTCGTCATGACCTTCTCGGGCTGGTGGTGCCCGAGGCCGACGATGCGGGAACCGACGGCGCCCGTGGGCAGCGTCAGGACGGGTGCGGTGGACTCACTCATGGGAGCGATCATCCCACCCGCCCACGGGGCGCCGGCCACCCGCCCGTCCCACGGGACGGGCG
>NZ_JBSHCR010000051.1:18116-31481 GCF_053615895.1 Isoptericola sp. NPDC055881 | reverse complement strand
TACGAAAAGGGCGTGAATTCCGGTGGGAATTCACGCCCTTTTCGTACCCACAGCTCGGGGCGGTGCCGGTCAGGCGTCGGTGTTGAGGCCCGAGTACGAGTGCTTGCCGTTGAAGATCAGGTTCACGCCGGTGAAGTTGAACAGCACGCACAGGTAGCCCACGATCACGAACCAGGCGGCGCGGCGACCGTCCCAGCCGCGGGTGGTGCGGGCGTGCAGGTAGGCCGCGTACACGACCCAGATGACGAAGCTCCAGACCTCCTTGGGGTCCCAGCCCCAGTACCGGCCCCAGGCGTGCTCCGCCCAGATGGCGCCGCCGATGATCGTGAAGGTCCACAGCACGAAGCCGACGGCGTTGAGCCGGAACGACAGCGCCTCCAGCGACGTCGGGGTCGGCACGCGGTCGAGCCACCGGAAGCCCGGGCGCTGCAGGTACGGCGAGCCGGAGTCACGGCTGTCGCGCACGAGCTGCAGCACCGACGAGACGAACGCCACGGTGAAGATGCCGGTGGCGCTGATCGCGACGCCCACGTGGATGACGAGCCAGTAGTTCTGGAGCGCCGGCTGCACGCCCGTCGCGGCGATGTAGAACACGTTGAGGCCGAGCACGAGGAACAGGACCGCCAGGCCGGTCACGAACGCGCCGAGGAACTTGAAGTCCTTGCGCACGTTCATGCCGAGGAAGACCGCGAGCGCCATGAACGACCCCACCAGCGTGAACTCGTACATGTTGGCCCACGGCGTGCGGCCGGCGGCGATCCCCCGCAGCACGATCGCCACGAGCAGCATCACGGTGCCCAGCCAGGTCGTCGACATCGCGATGCCGGCGGCGCGGCGGCGCGCGGGGGCGGGGGCGTCCGCGCTCGCGCCCAGGCCCGTGCCGGCGCTCGCCGGGACCGGGGCACCCGCGCCCACCGCGACCGGGGTGCGCACCTCGGCGCGGGCGTCGGCCCGCTGCTCCGTGCGGCGACCCAGGTCGATCGCGAACGCGACGAGCGCGATGGTGAGCGCCGTGGCGGCACCCCACACGAGCAGCACGCTCAGCTCGGCGATCTGCATGATCAGTCCTCCGTGGCAGTCTTCGAGTCGTTGGTCGTGCCGTCGACCAGGCCCGGCACCGACGCCAGAGCCTTGTCGACCTCACGTTGCAGTCCGGCGTCGTCCCCGCGCGCGAGCCCGGCGAGCTCGACGTGCGTGACCGGGCGGCCGTCGTCGTCCGTGGTCTCCCATGATCGCACCCACACGCGGCGGCGCGGGGTGAACAGGGAGACCGCGAGGCCGGTGAGGGCCAGCAGGGCGAAGGTCAGCACCCAGAGGAGCGACGGGTCGTAGCGCAGGTCGAGCGCGACGTACCGGGGCACGTCCTCGCCCAGCGTCACGGTGCCGAGGCCGTCGGGCAGCTTGACGGACTCCCCGGGCTTCACCAGGAGCTTGACGGTCGAGCCGTCCTCGTCCACCGACGGGGTGAGGTTCGCGGTGTCGAGGCGGTAGACGTTCTGCGGCACGCCGTCGTCCAGGCCCAGGTCGCCGCGGTACACCTCGAGGACCAGCAGCGGGTTCTGCGGCTGCGGGAAGACGGACCGGGCCGAGCCGTCCGCGTCGACGACGGCGGTGGGCAGGAAGTACCCGACGAGCCCGATCTGCTCCTGGCCCTTCGAGACGTCCGGCACCTTCACGACGCCGCGCGAGGTGTACATGGTGTCCTGGGGCAGGAACGGGACCCGGCCGGAGAACGCCAGCTGGCCGGCGCCGTCCTTCACGGTGATCTCGGGCGCGAAGCCGTTGCCCTGCAGGTAGATCTTGGCGCCGTCGACCGTGAGCGGCTCGTTGACCTTGATCGTCTCGTCGTGCGACGTCCCGTCGGGCTCCGTCGCGGTCACGTACGCGGTGAAGTCGCGCGCCTGGGCGAACGCCACGGTGTCGGACGCGAACTTCGACTCGAACGAGTTGAGCGTCATCGAGAAGGGCGACAGCGACGACGGCCGGAACCAGGCGCCCTTGTCGAAGGTGTCGTAGTCCACGACGGCGTTGGCGAAGCCGCGGTCCTCCGTGACGATCGCCTGGCCGCGGTAGTGCAGCAGCTGGCCCAGGGCGACGGAGACGAGCAGGCCGACCAGCGCCAGGTGGAACAGGAGGTTGCCGGTCTCGCGCAGGTACCCGCGCTCCGCGGCGACGGTGCGCGTGGCGGGACGTCCCAGCCGCGGCTCCTCGCCGCCCACGTCGACCCGGAAGGTGGGCAGGCGGCGCAGCGGCCCGCGCAGGTGGGTGGCGACCGCGTCCGTGACCTCGGCCGGTGAGGCCGTGGTGACGGCCTCCGCCGTGGCGGGGAACCGGCCGAACCGCACCGGCGTCCTGGGCGGGCGGTTCCGCAGGTTGCGGGCGTGCGCCATCGTGCGCGGCAGGATGCAGCCCACGAGCGACACGAAGAGCAGCAGGTAGATCGCCGAGAACCAGACCGAGCTGTAGACCTCGAAGAAGCCCAGCCTGTCGAGCCACTCCCCGAGCGTCGGGTGGTCCCCCAGGTACTCGAGCACGGCGGCGGCGTCCTGCCCGCGCTGGGGCAGGATCGAGCCGGGCACGGCCGCGACGGCGAGCAGCATGAGCAGCATGAGCGCCACGCGCATGCTGGTGAGTTGGCGCCACGTCCAGCGCAGCGTGCCGCGCCAGCCGAGGGAGGGCAGGGCCGGGGACCCGCCGGGCTTCGGAGCCGCGCCCTGCGGGGTCGCCGGAGCGTCGTCCGTCCGGCCCTCGGTGAAGGCGTCGTTGATGCCCTCGGGACGGTAGGTCGTCTTGTCGCTCATCACACCACCGTCACGAATCCGCCGATCCAGCCCTGGAGCTGGCTGGTCCACGCGGCCCAGAGGCCGGAGACCAGCGCCAGGCCGACCAGCACCAGCAGGGCGCCGCCGGCGCGCTGGATGCCCAGGCGGTGCCGGCGCAGGAAGCCGAGCATGCGCTGCGAGGACTGCAGCCCGAGCGCGACCAGCAGGAACGGCACGCCCAGGCCGACGCAGTACGCGACGCCCAGCACGATGCCGCGGCCGGCCGACGCCTGATCCAGCGACAGCGCCTGCACGGCGGCGAGCGTCGGGCCGATGCACGGCGTCCAGCCGAGGCCGAAGACCACCCCGAGGAGGGGCGCCCCCCAGAGGCCCGCACGCGGGCTGAGGTGCATGCGGCGCTCGCGCTGCAGGAACGGGACGGCGCCCAGGAACGCGAGGCCCATGAGGATCACGACGACGCCGAGGACCCGCATGATCGTGGTCTCCCACTGCACCAGGTACGAGCCGAGCGCGCCTGCGGCGGCCATCAGCGCGACGAACACCGCGGTGAAGCCGAGCACGAACAGGCCCACGCCGAGGACGACGCGCCGTCGGCCCGGGTCCTGCGCCACGCCCGCGCGGCCCTTCGCCCCGCCGGCGGTCGCCGCCGCCATCCCGCTGACGTACCCGACGTAGCCGGGCACCAGCGGCAGCACGCACGGCGACGCGAACGACACCAGCCCGGCGATCAGAGCCACGGGCAGCGCCAGCAGCATCGAGCCGCTGAACGCCGTGGAGGCGAAGGTGTCACCCATCAGGCGCCCTTCGCGGTGCCGTCGCCGGAGCCGGCCTCGGCCAGGACGTCGTCGACGATCGCGTCGAGGGTGGACGCCTCCGCCTGCCCGATGACGCGCGCCGCCACGCGGCCCTCCGCGTCGAGCACGACCGTGGACGGGACGGCCTGCAGCGGCACGACGCCGGAGAGCCTGGCCACGACCTCCCCCGTGCGGTCCGCGATCGACGGGTACGGCACGTCGAAGGTGCGCTGGAACGACGTGGCGGCGCCCGCCTCGTCCTCCGTGTTGATGCCGAGGACGCGCACGCCGTCGTCCTCGCGCTCGTTGGCGAGGTCGACGAGGTCGGGGGCCTCGGCACGGCAGGGGGCGCACCCGGCGTACCAGGTGTTGACGACGACCACGTCGCCGCGCCAGTCGGCCGTGCTGACGTCGTCGCCCTCGAAGGTGGTGCCCTCGACGGTCACGACGTCGCCGCGGTCGCCCGCGTCCCACTGCTTCACCGAGCCGTCGCCGGAGACGAACCCCTGGCCGACGACGTCGCCCGCGCCGGAGTCCTGGGCGCCGCACGCGGCCAGGAGGCCGAGGGCGACGACGGCGCTCGTCGCCGCTGCCGCGCGCCGGAGCGCGCGAGAGGTCGTGGTGCGCATCACGCCCCCGGGACGGGGTCGGCGCCGGCGAGCAGGTCCGCGGCGGGCTCGGTGTAGTGCAGGCCGACGAAGGTGTCGCCGTCGAACCGCAGCGACGTCATCGACGCCAGCGAGCACTCCCGACGGCGCGGGTCGTGCGCCAGGGAGCGGGCCTCGAACGAGCGGCGCGTGACCCACACGGGAAGCTGGTGGCTGACGAGGACGACCTCGTGGCCCGCGTACGCGCGGCGGGCGTCGTCCACCGCGGCACGCATCCGGGCCACCTGCTCGGCGTACGGCTCGCCCCACGACGGGCGCAGCGGGTTCCACAGGTAGCGCCACCAGCGAGGGTGCGCGAGCTGCGCCGGGTTGCTCCCGATCGTCGTGCCCTGGAGGTGGTTGCCGGCCTCGATCAGGCGGTCGTCGGTGGCGAGGGTGAGGCCGAACGCCTCGGCGGTCGGGGTCGCGGTCTCCTGCGCGCGCTGCAGCGGGGACGCGACGACGCCGGCGACGTCGTGGCCCGTGCCGGACAGGTGCTCCGCCACACGGCGTGCCATCGCCTGCCCGCGATCGGACAGCCGGTAGCCGGGGATGCGCCCGTAGAGGACCCCGTCCGGGTTGTGGACCTCGCCGTGCCGCACAAGATGGACGGTGGTGGTGGCCATGCCTCCCAGTGTCCCAGAACTCCGGGGTACCCAGGTCCCGTTCAGCCAGGCGTGACGGCGCTCACGCCCCGTGCGGCTCAGGCCTCCTCGTGGCCTCCACGACCTTCGCCATCGCCCGGCCGAGGGTGTCGAGCTCCTCGTCGGTCAGCGTGTCGACGAGCAGCCGCCGTACCGCGGTGACGTGCCCCGGCGCGGACGCCACGAGGGCCGCGTACCCCGCGTCGGTCATGACGCAGTTCACGCCGCGCCGGTCGTCGGGCGCCGGGGTCCGGACCACGAGACCGCGCTGCTCCATGCGGTCCACGGTGTGCGTGAGCCGGCTGCGGGACAGCGCCAGGAAGTCCGCGAGCGCCGACATCCGCAGGGTGCGGCCGGGGGCCTCGGAGAGCTGCACCAGCAGGTGGTACTCGCCCAGCGTCACCGGCAGCCCCTCGTCATGGGCGGTGCCGAGCGCCTCGAAGAAGCGGGACGTCCCTTCCAGGAAGCGCCGCCACGCCCACTGCTGGCCCTCGTCGAGCCAGCGCACGTCTGCGTCGTCGCGCTGTCGCGCCTCGGTAGTCCCGCCCACGGGAATAGGTTACGAGACCGGCGTGTTCTTCTCCCCGTGACGGTAGTTGAGTGCTCAACTACCTAGACATCGACCGCACGACCTACTCGAGGGAGACACCATGACCGCGCTGCCCGCAGGCCTGAACTCCGGCACCTACGCCATCGACCCCGCCCACTCGACCGCGTCCTTCTCCGTGCGCCACGCCGGGATCGCCAAGGTCCGCGGCACCATCGCGATCACGGGCGGTGCGATCACCGTGGGCGACGAGCTCGAGTCGTCCGCCGTGTCGGCCGAGCTGGACTCCGCGTCCGTCAACACCAACGACGAGAACCGCGACAACCACCTGCGCAGCGCCGACTTCTGGCACGCCGAGGAGAAGCCGGTCTGGAGCTTCGTCTCGAAGTCGATCTCCACGGACGGCGACGACTACACGATCGCCGGCGACCTCACCATCAACGGCGTCACCAACTCCGTCGAGCTCCCGACCGAGTTCACCGGCACCGCCACCGACCCGTTCGGCAACGCGCGCGCCGGGTTCGAGTCGCAGATCGAGATCTCCCGCAAGGAGTACGGCCTCACGTGGAACGCCGCGCTCGAGACCGGCGGCGTGCTCGTGGGCGACAAGGTCAAGATCGCCCTCGACGTCTCGGCCATCAAGCAGGCCTGACGACGCTTCCCTCGCGAGGTAGCACCACCCCTCGCGAGGTAGTCCGCGAGAGGCCGAGGTAGTCCGGGTCTTCGCGAGGTAGTCACTACCTCGCGGAGATCCGCACTACCTCGGCCTTTCTCGCGCTACCTCGCGGGGCCCGGGTACTACCTCGCGGAACCGGGTTCTACCTCGCGGGGTCCGGTACTACCTCGCGGGGCCCGGTACTACCTCGGCACCTTGCGCGCTACCTCGCGGGGGTGCCGTTCGTCGCCGCGCGGGCGGCGGCGTGGAACGCGAGGATCTGCAGCTCGCCGGCCACGTCCACGGAGCGCACGACGACGTCGTCGGGCAGCTGCAGCGCGACGGGGGCGAACGACAGGATCTCCCGCACCCCGCAGCCCACGATGCGCTCGGCGATGGGCTGCGCCACGGGGCCCGGGGTGGCCAGCACCACCATCGACACGCCCGTGCGCGCCAGCACGTCCTCGAGCCGGTCGACGTGCTCGATCGTGAGGCCTGCCGCCGACCGGCCCACCACCTGCGGGTCGGCGTCGAGCAGCGCCACCACCTGGAAGCCGCGGGCCGCGTACCCCGAGTAGTTCGCCAGGGCGTGCCCCAGGTTGCCGATGCCGACGATCGCCAGGCGGTGCTCGGAGCCCAGGCCCAGCGCCGTCGCGATGTACTGCGCGAGCGACTGCACGTCGTAGCCCACGCCGCGCGTGCCGAACGACCCCAGGTACGACAGGTCCTTGCGCAGCTGCGCCGACCCCACCCCGGACCGCTCCGCCAGCTCGGACGACGACGTCGTCGTCACACCGGCCTCCGCCAGGTCGCGCAGGGCGCGCAGGTAGTACGGCAGCCGGGCCACCGTCGCGGCCGGCACCGTCGCCTCACCGAGCTCGATCACTGCTGGATCACCCCGTCGTCCTCCCCGGGCTCAGCGAGCCAGCCGGCGCGCGAGCCGCGTGCCGTCCACCCGCCAGAAACCCTGCTGCACGCCGTCCACCTCGACGACGGGCACGTAGTCCCCGTACCTTCCCACCAGGTCACCGCCCGGCGCGTCGTCGACGTCGATGTCGATCTCGCGCCACGCCTCCCCAGCCGCACCGCACACGTCCGTGACCACCGCCCGAGCCTCGTCGCACAGGTGGCAGCCCTGCCTCGTGTACAGCAGCACCCGAGGTTCTCCGACGGATCCCTGCGGCATGCTCACCTGCCAAGACTAGCGGCGCCGATACAGTGGACCGCATGCCGTCGCCCGCCGAGTCGTCCCCGCCGGTGCGCGCCGCAGCGTTCTTCGACGTCGACAACACGATCATCCGGGGCGCCAGCGCGTTCCACCTGGCCCGCGCCCTGTACCAGCGCCGGTTCTTCGGGACCCGCGACCTGCTGCGGTTCGCGCTCATCCAGGCGAAGTACCTGCTGTTCGGGGAGTCCCGCACCCAGATCGAGACGGTGCGCAGCCGCGCCCTGTCGCTCATCGCCGGCCGGTCCGTGGCGGAGATCACCGCCGTCGGCGAGGACGTCTACGACACCGTGCTCGAGCTGCGCATCTTCCCCGGCACCAAGCGGCTGCTCGACGAGCACCTCGCCGCCGGCGACCAGGTGTGGCTGGTGACCGCGACGCCCGTCGAGATCGGTGGGCTCATCGCGCGCCGGCTGGGTGCCACCGGCTGCCTCGGCACCATCGGGGAGCACTCGGGCGGCTTCTACACCGGGCGCCTCGTGGGCGACCTCATGCACGGCGAGGCCAAGGCCGCCGCGGTGCGGGAGCTCGCCGAGCGCGAGGGCATCGACCTGTCCGCGTCGTACGCCTACGGCGACTCGCTCAACGACCTGCCCATGATGCGTACCGTCGGGCACCCGTGCCCCATCAACCCGGACGTGCGGCTGCGCCGGCACGCCAAGGAGGTGGGGTGGCCCATCCGCGAGTTCCGGGGCCGCGGACGGCGCGCGGCGGGGCGGAGCATGAAGACCGCGTCGTGGGCCGGAGCGGCGTGGGTGGCCGGGCTCGTGCTGCGCAGCATCCGCCGCCGCCTCCAGGGCCGCTGAACCTCGGTCCACCCCAGAAGCAGAACGGGCCCGGTACCTCCGCGGAGGTACCGGGCCCGTGCGTCCGCCGTCAGGCGGACGAGGTCACTTCTTGTTGCGACGCTGGTGACGCGTCTTGCGCAGCAGCTTGCGGTGCTTCTTCTTCGCCATGCGCTTGCGGCGCTTCTTGATGACGGAGCCCATGAGGTCCTCACAATGCTTGTCGGTCGGTGGAACACGGTTGGTCCCAGGTGCCCTGTGTCCAGGGCAGCCGACCAACGCGGAAAAGTCCGTCCCCCAGGGTACCCGATGCCTGGCGTCCGCCGGACCGCCGCCCGGCTCGTGCCCGCTCAGTCCCGGTACGGGTCCAGCCCCCAGGTGGGGAAGACGTGCCGACGGGTGGCGAGGATCGCACGGTCGACGTCGTCGGCAGGGTCGTACCCGTCCCGCCAGGCGCGCCACGCGACGTCGCCGCCCGCGAGCCGCTCCGCGGGGTCGAGGCCCGACAGCTCCTCCACCTCGCGCCGCCAGGACTCGGGGAGCTTCAGGTCCGCGGCCAGGGGCGCGTGCGCCGCCTCCGCGACGAGGCCCGCCCACACCAGGGGCACGACGTCGACCACGGCGTACCCGCCGCCGCCGAGCGCCACCCACCGGCCGTCGGCGAGCCCGTGCGCGAGGTCGTGCACCCAGCGCGCCGCGGTGCGCTGGGCCGCCACGCCCACGTTCAGGTCGGTGAGCGGGTCGTTGCCGTGCGCGTCGCACCCGTGCTGCGACACGATCACCTGGGGCCGGAACTCGCGCACCACGGCCGGCACGACGGCGTCCACCGCCCGCAGCCAGTGCGCGCCGTCCGTGCGGGGCGGCAGCCCGACGTTGACCGCGGTGCCCTGCGCCGCCGTGCCGCCCGTGTCGGCGGCGTTCCCCGTGCCCGGGAACAGGGTGTGCCCGTCCTGGTGCACGGAGACGGTGAGCACGCGCGGGTCGTCCCAGAAGATCGCCTCGACGCCGTCGCCGTGGTGCGCGTCCAGGTCGACGTACGCGACGCGCTCCGCCCCGCCGTCGAGCAGGCGCTGCACGGCTGCCGCCGCGTCGTTGTAGATGCAGAAGCCCGACGCCGCCCCGCGCCGCGCGTGGTGCATGCCGCCCGCGATGTTCACGCCGTGGACCACGTGCCCGGACCACACGGACTCCGCCGCGTCGACCGACGCCGCCACGAGGCGCGCCCCCGCCTCGTGCATCGTCGGGAACACCGGGTCGTCCTCCGTGCCGAGCCCGCGCGCGAGGTCGGGCTCCCCGGTCTCGGCCGCGCGCCGCACGGCCGCGACGTACGCGGCGTCGTGCACGGACTCGATGACCGCGTCGGGGGCGGGCTCGACGTCGGCCACCTCGAGCGTGGGCGCGTCCAGGAGGCCGAGCTCGGCCACGAGCCGCATCGTCAGGTCGAGCCGGGCGGGCGCCATCGGGTGCCCGGGGCCGAAGTCGTAGCGCAGGAGCTCAGGACTCCACAGCAGCCGGGCGACGCGCATCCCGTCACGGTAGCCGACGCCGTGGCAGGCTGTGCCCAGCGACTGAGGGGCGAGAGGGGGCACGGTGCCGGGGACGTGGGGCGGTCGTGGGCTCGCGCTGCGCGGCTGGGTGGACCGGGCGGCCCGGGAGTACCCCGCACGGCTGGCCATGACGGTCTTCGCGGCCGTCATCACCCTCTTCACGCTGCTGCTCCTGCCCCCGTGGGCGACGGCCTCGGGCCGTGGCGTGGCGTTCGTCGACGCCCTCTTCACCGCGACGTCGGCCGTGTGCGTCACGGGCCTCGTCGTCGTCGACACCGCGAGCCACTGGTCGGGCTACGGGCACGTCGTCATCCTGCTCGGGATCAAGATCGGCGGCCTCGGCGTGATGACGCTCGCGTCGCTGGTCGGCCTGGCCGTCTCCCGACGGCTCGGGCTCACCCAGAAGCTGCTCACGGCGTCCGAGACGAAGACCGAGCGGCTCGGCGAGGTGGGTGCCCTGCTACGCACCATCATCATCACGGCCACCACCATCGAGGCGGCCATCGCGATCCTGCTCTTCCCGCGGTTCCTCGCCCTCGGCGACCCCGCCGGGCAGGCGGCGTGGCACGCCGTCTTCTACGGCGTCTCCTCGTTCAACAACGCCGGTTTCGTCCCCACGGAGCACGGGCTGATGCCCTTCGCGTCCGACTGGCTGGTGCTCCTGCCCATCGCGCTCGGCGTCTTCATCGGGTCGCTGGGCTTCCCCGTGATCCTCAACATCATGACGCACCGCCGGCGCCGCCAGCACTGGATCCGCTCGCTGTCGCTGCACACCAAGCTGACCGTCACCACGAGCCTGGCGCTGCTGGTGGGCGGGGCGCTCGTCATCGGGCTGCTGGAGTGGTCCAACCCGGCGACCTTCGGTGGCCAGGACGGCGTCACCCGCGTCCTGTCGTCGGTCTTCGCCTCGGTGATGCCCCGCTCCGGGGGCTTCAGCAGCGTGAACGTGCACGAGATGTACCCGGAGACCTGGCTCGTCACCGACGCCCTGATGTTCGTCGGCGGCGGGTCGGCGTCGACGGCCGGCGGCATCAAGGTCACGACGCTCGCCGTCATGCTGCTCGCCATCCTCTCCGAGGCGCGCGGCGACAAGGACACCGACGCGTTCGGACGCCGCATCCCCCGCGACACGATCCGCCTCGCGATCGCCGTGATGTTCATGGGCGCCACAGCCGTGCTCGTGTCGTGCCTGGCGCTGCTGCGCATGACGTCGTTCAGCCTGTCCGAGGTGCTCTACGAGGTGATCTCCGCGTTCGCCACGGTCGGCCTGTCCACCGGCATCACGCCCGACCTGCCGGACCCGGCCAAGTACTGGCTCAGCGGCCTGATGTTCGTGGGGCGGGTCGGGGTGGTCTCGCTGATGGGCGCCCTCGCGCTGCGCGACCGGCGCCGCATCGTACGCTTCCCCGAGGAGCGCCCGATCATCGGGTGACCCGTACCCGGAAAGAGGAGAACCGTGCCCGACAAGAAGGCTCCCGTGCGCGACGCCGGCGTGCTCGTGATCGGCCTCGGCCGCTTCGGCTCGTCGCTCGCGACGACGCTGGACCGCCTCGGCCAGGACGTGCTCGCCGTCGAGCGGGACCCGAAGCTCGTGGCGCAGTGGTCCGGCCGCCTGCCCCTGGTGGAGGCGGACGCGTCGGAGTCGGAGGCCCTCGTCCAGCTCGGCGCGAAGGACTTCGGCGTCGCCGTCGTGGGCGTCGGCACCGAGCTCGAGGCGTCGGTGCTCATCACGGCGAACCTCGTGGACCTCGGCACCCCGCAGATCTGGGCCAAGGCGATCTCGGCGGAGCACGGCCGCATCCTCACCCGCATCGGCGCGCACCACGTCGTCTACCCGGAGGCGGACGCCGGCTCGCGCGTCGCGCACCTCGTGAGCGGCAAGATGCTCGACTACATCGAGGTCGAGGACGGGTTCACCATCGTCAAGATGCGTCCGCCGAAGGAGATGCAGGGCTTCACGCTCGCGCAGTCGGACATCCGCAAGCGGTACGGCGTGACCGTCATCGGCGTGAAGTCGCCCGGGGTCGAGTTCATCTACGCGACGCCCGAGACCCGGGTGAGCGCGAACGACCTGCTGGTCTGCTCCGGCCACGCCGACCTGCTGGAGCGGTTCTCCGCGCGCCCCTGACCGTCCGGCGACCGGCCGGCGCGGCGCGTTCCGCGACCGTTCATCCCCGCGACACCGCCAGGCCAACGCCGCACGGCAGGGTCACGATCCATGCGATCACCCCGACCCGTCCTGCCGGCGCTGCTCCTGCTGCCCGCCCTCGCCGTCGTGCCCGCCTCGTCGGCCTGGGGCCACGGCGACCACCACCCGCACCGTGACCGCGTCGCGACCGTCACGACCGACGTCGAGACCCCCGTCCTGTACGACGACGAGGAGGGCGGCAACGCCTCCGGCGACGACCCGGCGATCTGGGTCCACCCGGACGACGACGGCGCGTCGCTCGTGCTGGCGACCGCCAAGGAGGGCGGCCTGCGGGTGTACGACACCGACGGCCGCGAGGTGCAGGCGCTCGCCGCGGCGCCCGCGCCCCGCGCCGACGGCGTCCCAGGACGCTACAACAACGTCGACGTCGCGTACGGGCTGCGCGTGGGCGGCAGGACCGTGGACGTCGCCGTGGTCTCGGACCGCTACAACGACCAGCTCCGCTTCTTCGCGATCGACCCGGCCGGGGCCGACGCCGCGGCACCGCTCTCGGAGATCACGGCCGCGGGGCAGCCGTTCCTGTTCCAGCCGGACCGCGTGGGCGTCGACACCGAGCACACCGCGTACGGGCTGGCGGTGTGGCAGCCGCGCGCGGGCGAGGCGTACGCGGTCGTGACGCAGGAGGGCACGACGGCGGTCGCCACCGCACGGATCGCGGCGCGCGGCGACGGGACCCTCGGGTACGACGACGTCGCGCAGGTCGAGCTCCCCGCGTCGTTCGAACTGCCCGGCGGCGGCACGTGGACGCCCTGCGAGGAGCCGGGTGTCGGGCCGCAGCTCGAGGGCCTGGGCGTCGACCAGCGCACCGGCACGCTCTACGCCGCCCAGGAGGACGTGGGCCTGTGGCGGATCCCGCTCCCCCTCGGGTCGGGCAAGTCGCGGCTCGTGGACAAGGTCACCGACTTCGGTGTCGAGGACGCCTGGGACGCCGCGAGCGAGGAGTGCGAGCCCGTGGACCCCGCGGACGCTGCGGCGCACCCGTACGGGGGCACGCGTCTCGTCGCCGACGCGGAGGGCGTGGACGTCTATCACGGGCGGGGGCGGACGGGGTACGTCATCGTCTCCAGCCAGGGGGACGACACCTACAGCGTGTACGCGACGACCGGCCGGAACGCGCCGCTCGGCACCTTCCGCGTGGCGGGCGTGGGCGGCGTCGACGACGTGAACGGCTCCGACGGGCTCGCGGTGACCGACCGTCCCGTCGGCCCGTACCGCGAAGGCCTCCTCGTCACCCACGACGAGCCCGAGACGGGCGCCGACGTCGAGGACGGTCGCGGGGACGCCACCGGGTTCTCCTACGTCGGGTGGGGTGACGTCGCCGACGCGCTGGGACTCGTGCCCACCCGCTCGCGCTGACACTGCCCGCCTAGCCCGGCCCGGCCCCGCCCCGGCCCGGCATCGTGCGTGCTGACTTGATCCTCAAACCGGTGGTTGGGGGGTACAGTCGCCCCGCCCCGTGCCCTCCCCCGGGGCGGGCGGGGGCGCGGGGCGGGGGGGCCCCGCCCCCCCCCCGGGGGGCGGCGGGGGAA
>NZ_JBSHCR010000051.1:0-18106 GCF_053615895.1 Isoptericola sp. NPDC055881 | reverse complement strand
TGGGTGCTGACTTTAACCAAAACCCGGGGGTGGGGGTATAATGTCCGCACGCACGTTGCCTTCCCCGGGGTCAGGCGGTCCGGCGGCGCAGGGTCGCCACGCCCAGCCCGACGGCGCCGACGATGAACAGGGCGATGGCTCCGACCGCGCCGCGCACGTCGGCCCACGCGCCGCCCGCCGCGAGCGTCTGCATCGCGTCCACGGCGTAGGTGAGGGGGAAGACGCGCGACAGCCACTCGAGCACCTCGGGCATCTGGTCGCGCGGCATGAGCAGGCCACAGGCGATGAGCTGGGGGAAGATCACCGCGGGCATCATCTGGACGGCCTGGAACTCGCTGCGGGCGAGCGCGGACGCGGCGAGGCCCAGGCAGCAGCCCAGGACGGCGTCCAGCATCGCCACGGCGACCACCAGCCACAGCGGGCCGAGCACGTCCATGCCGACGGCGAGCGCGAAGCCCACGACCACCAGCGACTGGAGCAGCGCAAGGGCGGCGAACGCGAGCGCGTAGCCCGCCACGAAGTCACCCTTGCGCAGCGGCGTGGTCATCAGCCGCTCCAGGGTGCCGGACTGCCGCTCGCGCAGCGTGGCGACGCTCGTCACGAGGAACATCACGATCAGCGGGAACAGCCCGACGAGCATCGGCCCGAACTGGTCGAGCACCGGCGTGCCGTCGAACATCCACGCGATGAGGCCGAGCAGCAGGCACGGCAGCAGGAGGATGAGGGCTACGGTCCGGCGGTCGAACCGGAGCTGGGCCAGCACGCGGCTCGCGGTGGTGAGGGTGAGCGTCATCGGGCTGTCTCCCCGCTCGTCGGCGTGGCCTGCTGGTCGATCAGGGCGAGGAACGCGCGCTCGGCGTCGGGCGCGCCCGTGCGGGCCAGCAGCTCGGCGGGCGTGAGGTCGGCGACGAGGGCGCCCTCGCGCAGCAGCAGGAGCCGGTCGCACTGGGTGGCCTCGTCCATCACGTGGCTCGAGACCAGCAGCGCGCGTCCCTCGCCCGCGAGCCGGCGGAACATGGCCCACAGGTCGCGGCGCAGCACGGGGTCGAGGCCGACGGTGGGCTCGTCGAGCACCAGGAGCTCGGGATCGCCGACGAGGGCGGCGGCCAGGGAGACGCGGGACCGCTCGCCGCCGGAGAGCGTCGCGACGCGCTGCTTCTCGTGGCCGCCCAGGTCGACGGCGGCGACGGCGCGGCGCACGGCCTCCTCCGCGCCGGCGGCGGGCAGGCCGGCCAGACGCGCGAAGTACCGCAGGTTCTGCAGCACCGTCAGGTCGGTGTACACGGAGGCTGCCTGTGTCACGTAGCCGACGCGGCGGCGCAGCGCCGGCGACCCGGCGGGCTCGCCCAGCACCGTGACGTCGCCGGTCACCCGGGCCTGGACGCCGACGACGGCGCGCAGCAGCGTCGTCTTGCCGGAGCCGGACGGGCCGAGCAGCCCGACCACCTGACCGGCGGGCACGGTGACGTCCAGGCCGTCGATGATCGGCCGGCCGCCGCGCTCGACCTGCAGACCGTGGACCCGGACCGCGACGTCGTCGTCGTTCCTCATGAGGCGATTCTGCTCCGGATGCTGCGCCGTGAGGAGCAGCGACGCCGCGCGCGCAGCAAGAATGGGCCGGCGGAGCCCGCGAAGGTCAGGCCACCGCGCTCGCACCCAGCCATCCGAGGGCTGCGGCGTTCGCCACCGCGGTGACCGCAGGCCCCCAGGTCGTGATGCGGTCGTGGAGGCGCGTTCCCACGACGGCGTCGGCGCCCTGCACGACCACCATCGCGACGGCGACCGCCACGAGGAAGCCGACGGACCCGCTGAAGAACGCCACGGTGGCCGCCACGGCCAGGGCGACGCTGCGGGCGAGGGCGTACATGAACCCGACGCGCGCCTCCCCGGCCGCCGCTCGGAGACCGGCGACCGAGTAGCCGAGGCTGACGTACGCGCTGACCGACGTGACCGCGGCGCAGACCCAGAAGGCGGGGGGCATGCCGCCCATCGTAGGGCGGCCCCGGCGGTGGGATCGCGCGGGGCGACCCCGTCAGCCGTGCTCGGCGGCGAGCTCCCGCGACCGGTCGCGCGCCGCCTCGAGCGCGTCGAGGAACGCGGACCGCACGCCGCGGTCGTCCAGCTTGCGCAGCGCGGCGACCGTGGTGCCGCCCGGGGAGGAGACCTTCTCGCGCAGCAGCACCGGGTGCTCCCCCGTCTCGTCGAGCAGCTTCGCCGAGCCGAGCACGGTCTCGACGGCGAGGCGGCGGGCGACGTCGCGGGTGAGGCCGAGGAGCACGCCGGCCTCCGCCATCGCGTCGACGACGTAGAAGACGTACGCCGGTCCGGAGCCGGCGAGCGCGCCGAACGCGTCGATGTCCTTCTCCGCCACGCGGAAGACGTGGCCCGAGCCGGACAGGACCTGCTCCACCAGCGCGACGTCGTCCTCCCCGGCGGCGCTGCCACCGACGACGGCCGTCACGCCCGCACCCACCAGCGCGGGGGTGTTCGGCATGGCGCGCACGACGGGCGTGCCGGCGGGCAGCCGCTGCTCGAAGAACGACAACGGCAGCCCGGCGGCGACGCTCACGACGACGGCACCGGGCTCCAGCGCGTCGGCCACGCGGTCGAGCATCGCTCCGACGTCCTTCGGCTTCACGCCGATGACGACGACGTGCGCGCCCTCCACGGCCGCCACGTTGTCCGTCGTCGCGCGCACCCCGAACCGGTCGGTGAGGTGCTCGCCCCGCTCCGCGCGCCGGGACGTAGCCACCACGTCCTCGGGGGCCACCCCCGCGGACAGCGCGCCCGCCAGCACCGCCTCGCCCATGTTGCCCGTCCCGAGGAACGCCATCTTCACGCCGCTCACCCGCGCGCCCGCCTGCTCGTCGATCTGCTCGCTCACGAGCACCACGGTACGGGCGCCCGAGAGCGGCAGGCCACCTCGCGCTCGCGCAGACCGTCCTGGCCGTACAGCGCGGCGCGCGCGCCGCGTGACGTCGGCGGGACGCGCCCGGCGAGATCGCCGCGTCACCGCAGCTGGTCGCGGCGACGCTTGAGGGAGGCTGACTCGGCGATGTTGCCGGCCAGGTCGATGGCCCGGTCGTACGCCTCGCGCGCCTCCCGGTGGCGGCCGAGTCGCCGCAGCAGGTCCGCCCGGGTGGCGTGGAACGCGTGATAGCCGGCCAGCTCGTCGTGGAGCCGGTCGACGTCCGCCAGCGCCACACCGGGGCCGTCGAGCTCTCCGACGACGACGGCCCGGTTGAGGGCGACGATCGGCGAGTGGTCCAGGCGGCCGAGCTGGTCGTAGAGGGCGAGGATCTGTGCCCAGCCCGTGTCACGGGCGTCCCGGGCGTCGGTGTGGACGGCGTTGATCGCCGCGAGGATCTGGTAGCGGCCCGGAGGGATCCCGCCGGCCGCGGCGGCGAGACGCTCTCGCACCAGCCCGTGACCCTCGGCGATCAAGGCCGGGTCCCAGACCCCCCGGTCCTGCGCGTCGAGCGGCACCAGCTCGCCGCCCGCCGAGACCCGGGCGCCGCGACGGGCGTCGATGAGGAGCATCAGCGCGAGCAGCCCCGCGACCTCGCCGTCCTCGGGCAGCAAGGAACGGACCAGCCGGGTGAGGCGGATCGCCTCCCCGCACAGGGACGGACGCACGGGATCCGCGTCGGGTCCCGTCGCGAGGTAGCCCTCGTTGAAGACGAGGTAGAGGACGGTGAGGACCCCGGACACCCGATCGGGAAGGTCCTCGGCCGACGGCACCCGGTACGGGACGTGTGCGGCTCTGATCTTGGCCTTCGCGCGGGTGATCCGCTGGCCCATCGTGCTCTCCTGCACGAGGAAGGCGCGGGCGATCTCGGGCATGGTGAGACCGCCGACCAGCCGGAGGGTGAGGGCCACCCGGGCCTCCGGGGCCAGCGCCGGGTGACAGCAGGTGAAGATCAGCCGCAGCCGGTCGTCGTCGATCGCGCCGAGAGGCTCGGGCGGGTCGGCGTCGACCAGGAGGTGCGCTTCCTCGTGCTTGCCCTGGCGCTTGCTCTCGCGCCGGACGCGGTCGATCGCCTTGCGGTGCGCCGTGGTCGTCAGCCAGGCGCCCGGGCTCGGCGGTACGCCCCCCGAGGGCCACGTCGCGACGGCGGCGGCGAACGCTTCCGCCGCGGCCTCCTCGGCGACGTCGAGGTCGCCGAACCGCCGGGCGAGGGTTGCGACCACCCGTGCCCACTCCTCCCGGTAGGCACGGGTGATCGCGTCACCGACGTCGGACGTCGTCATGCGAACGGCCGCACCTCGATCTTGCGGTCGCAGACCTTCGACGCCTCGGCGGCCAGCCGCAACGCCACGTCCAGGTCAGGGGCCTCCCAGACCCAGACGCCGGCGAGGTACTCCTTCGACTCCACGAAGGGGCCGTCCGTGAGCACCGCCTGCCCGTCCCGGTTGTCGACGACGGTGGCGGCGGCGGTGTCGGCCAGCCCGCCGGCGAACACCCAGTAGCCGTCGGCCATCAGCCGTTCGTTGAACGCGCTGATCTCGGGCCGCCGGTCCGCGCTGCCCGGGTCGGTCCGGTCGTCGATCACGGAGATGAGGTAACGCATGTGAACACCTTCTCTTCAGCCGTCGGGACCGCGAGCGGTCAGTTGTTCTGGATGGCGCGCCCGCGCTCGTCGGTCAGGACGTACCGCGGCCGGCCGGAAGGGCGCAGCACCTGCGTCGTCACGCCCCTGGTGTCCACGCGCGAGCGGACCAGCTCCAGCGACGCCTCCGGTCCGGTCTCCGGGAACAGCCGCCTCCCCTGGCCGAGGACCACCGGGACGGTGATCAGCGTCATCTCGTCCACCAGCTCGTTCTCCAGCAGCCACCGCGTCAGGACGCCGCTGCCGTGCACCTGGAGCTCGCCGCCCGGCGTGGCCTTCAGGTCGCGGACGGCGTCCAGGACGTCGTCGGACAGGACCGTGACCTCCGACCATCCCGGACGGGTGAGCGTCGACGACACCACGTACTTGGTCCGCGTGTTGAGGGCACGGCTGACCGGCTCCCAGCCGGGGACGTCCTGCTCCGCCAGCGTGCCCCACGACCCGGCGAAGATCTCGTACGTGCGCCGCCCGAGCAGGAACGCGTCGGCGCGCTGATAGGTCTCGTTGATGAACCTGCGGGTCTCGTCGTCGCCCGTGCCCCGGGCCCATCCGCCGCGCTCGAACCCGCTCCTGCGGTCGTCCTCCGAGGTGTGGCCGTTGCCCTGCATCACGCCGTCGATCGTGATCTGGGTCATCGTCGTCAGCTTCATGCTCGTGGTTCCTTCGCTCCGCGCCGCCCCTGGTGGGCGGCCTCACCAGTTCCACGAACGGGACCGTCCCGGTCCTACAGCACCTCGCGAGCTTTCTTCGAAAGACGTGCGCGACGCGAGCCCGACGCCGCGCAGGTCAGAGCGGGTAGGCGGAGTAGAAGTCCTCGACCAGGTCCGCCGGGCCCGTGGCCTGCAGCACCGCGGTGCCGTTGCGCCAGGTCACGACGGCGGCGTCCGCCGTGGTGCCCGGGGTCACGACGTAGGCGCCGACCTTCGCGCCGTCGACCGTGACGTCGCCCTTGCCGGTCGGGTCGCCGGCCGCCTTGACCAGTGCGTCGTACGCGCTCGTCGCGGTGTCGTCGTCCTCCCACTGCCCGGCGTGCACCTGCACGGTCGCCGCGCCGTCGCCGTCGCCGTCCGCGTAGGTGAGCTCCCACGCCTCGACGGCGTCCGCGTCCTTCTCCCAGGTCTTGTCCTCCGTGACGGCGCGCAGCGCGAGCGCCAGCACCGAGTCCGGCTGCGCCTTGACGAACGCCGTCTGCGACTCCGGCCGGCCGCTCGGCGCGATCGTCGGCGTGGGGACCGGCGCCGTCACCGTGGCCTGCGGCTCCGGCTCGTCCCGGGCGAACCCGGGCCACACGAACGCCGTCAGCAGCACCACCAGTAGCACCAGCGCGGCCGCGGCCGACGCCACCACGATGCGGCGACGGCGGAACACCTCCGGCGACGGGCGAACCTTGCCACCCGTACGAGCCTGGCTCACGATGTCCTCCTGCGGGGTCGACGTCGGTGCACGACGCAGCCTAGGGCGCGCCGCCACCGATCGATCCCCTCGGGGCCGCGTGTCGACGCGACCCGCGTCAGCGCAGCACGAGCTCGATCTCCGGGTGGTCGGCGAAGACCTCCAGGACCAGCTCGGCGTAGGTCTTGCCGCGCCCCGCCTCGAGATCGTCGAGACGGCTGCGGAAGAGCGCGGTGTCGGCCCGCGGGTCGGCTGCCCGCTCGCGGTAGTACGCGCGGGTCGCGGCGAAGCCCAACGCCTCGCGGGAGCGACCGAAGTCGTGCCAGACGACGGTGACCCGGTCCGCGCCGCGTGCGGCGCCGAACCCGCCGTGCAGCAGGTCGGCCAGGGCGTCGAGGCTCGGCCCGAGGGTCCAGTCCTCGTCGGCCATGAGCACGCGGTCCAGCTCGTCGTAGAACGCGGCGACCGAGTCCACGCGGGCGCCGTCGAGGTGGAAGGTCCGGTGGTCGGTCCCGGCCGGGTCGGTGTCGCCGTCGTGCTCCGCGAGCGGGTCGTACTCCGTGAGCTCGGTGCGCCAGTACTCGGCGCCGTCGCGGGTGCGGTGCACGATGCCGAGGTCGACGAGCGCCCGGCGGGCCCCGACCGGGTCGGCGGCGAGCGCCGCCAGCCGGTCGGTGAGCTCCCGCTCGCCCACGGTCTCGAGCAGGACGGGCAGCGTGGCGTGCCCGAGCCAGCGCGCCACGGCCTTGCGGTGCTCCCACCGGCGCGGCATAGCCAGCAGGCGCCCGTCGTGCAGGAACCGGGAGACGTCGGGGTTCACGGGGACCACGGGGCCATCATCGCGCGCACCGCGCGCCCCGGCCGTGAGGACCGGTGTGTCGGTGCCGGCCTCTAGCGTCTGTCGACGTGAGCACCACGACCTCGTCCCGCACCCGCGCCAAGCAGTCGCGCCCCGGCTACCGCTGCACGGAGTGCGGGTGGACCACCTCGAAGTGGGTGGGCCGGTGCGGGGAGTGCCAGGAGTGGGGCACGGTCACGGACGAGGGTCCGGCGTCGACGGGTCCGCGCACGGTCGCGGTGAGCCCGGGCCGGACGCCGGCGCGGTCGATCGCGGACATCGACGTCGCCGCCGCGCGGGCCGAGCCCACGCGGGTCGACGAGCTGGACCGCGTGCTCGGCGGCGGCCTCGTGCCCGGCGCCGTCGTGCTGCTGGCGGGCGAGCCGGGCGTCGGCAAGTCGACGCTGCTGCTCGACGTCGCGGCCACGTACGCGCGTGGCGCCGACGGCCACGGCGCCCGCACCGTGCTGTACGTGACGGGCGAGGAGTCCGCCGGGCAGGTCCGGCTGCGCGCCGAGCGGGTGGGTGCGCTGGCGCCGAGCCTCCTGCTGGCCGCCGAGACCGACCTCGGCACCGTGCTCGGTCACATCGAGGCCAACGAGCCGGAGCTGCTGGTGGTGGACTCCGTGCAGACGATCGCCTCGGCCGAGGTGGACGGCGCGCCGGGCGGCGTCAGCCAGGTGCGCGAGGTCGCGGCGGCGCTCATCGCGGTGGCCAAGGAGCGGCAGGTGCCCGTGCTGCTGGTCGGGCACGTCACCAAGGACGGCACGGTCGCAGGGCCGCGCACGCTGGAGCACCTGGTGGACGTGGTGTGCCAGTTCGAGGGCGACCGGCACTCGCGGCTGCGCATGGTCCGTGCCGTGAAGAACCGGTACGGGCCCACGGACGAGGTCGGCTGCTTCGAGCTGTCCGAGTCGGGCATCGTCGGGCTCAGCGACCCGAGCGGGCTGTTCCTCTCCCACCTCGGTGCGGGCGTGCCCGGCACGTGCGTCACGGTGACGCTCGAGGGTCGTCGACCGCTCGCCCTGGAGCTGCAGTCGCTCGTCGCCCCGTCACCGCTGGCGAACCCCCGCCGCACGACGAGCGGCGTCGAGTCCTCCCGGCTGGCGATGATCCTCGCCGTCCTGCACCGGCACGCCGGCCTCCGGCTCGCCGACCAGGACGTGTACGTCTCCACGATCGGCGGCGCGCGCGTCACCGAGCCCGCCGCCGACCTCGCCACGGCACTCGCCATCGTCTCCGCCCGCACCGGAGAGCCGCTGCCCACGGGCACCGTCGCCCTGGGCGAGGTGGGCCTTGCGGGCGACCTCCGTCCCGTCACCGGGCTGGACCGTCGGGTCGGGGAGGCGGCCCGGCTGGGCTTCGTCCGGGCCGTGGTCCCGGCGGGCGCGGCGGTCAAGGCACCCGCCGGGATGCAGCTGCTGGAGGCCCGGCACCTCGCCGAGGCCGTCGAGCTCGCCGGGGTCGGCGTCCGATCAGCGGATCGCCGGGGCGAGCGCGCCCCCACGTCGTAGGATTCCCCCGTGGCTCCCTCTTCCGTGCACTCCGACGCCCTGCTCCGGGAGACGCTTGCCGCGGTCGCGCCCGGCACCGAGCTGCGCGACGGGCTGGAGCGCATCCTGCGCGGCCGCACCGGCGCGCTCATCGTCCTCGGCCTCGACAAGACGGTGGAGCAGATGTGCTCCGGCGGCTTCGAGCTGGACGTCCAGTTCTCCGCCACGCGCCTGCGCGAGCTGTCCAAGATGGACGGTGCGTGCGTGCTCGACCACGACGCCACCCGGATCCGGCGCGCCGCCGTGCAGCTGCTGCCCGACCCGTCCATCGAGACCAGCGAGTCCGGCACCCGCCACCGCACCGCGGAGCGCGTCGCCAAGCAGTCCGGCCTGCCGGTGATCTCCGTGAGCCAGTCCATGCGGATCATCGCCATCTACGTCGGGTCGCACCGGCACGTCCTCGAGGACCCGGACACCATCCTGGGCCGCGCCAACCAGGCGCTCGCCACCCTGGAGCGGTACCGCTCCCGCCTCGACGAGGTGTCCGGCACCCTGTCCGCGCTGGAGATCGAGGACCTCGTCACCGTGCGCGACGTGTGCTCCGTCGTCCAGCGCCTGGAGATGGTGCGCCGCATCTCGGAGGAGATCGACGGGTACGTCGTCGAGCTCGGCGCCGACGGCCGGCTCCTCGCGCTGCAGCTCGACGAGCTCATCGGCGGCATCGGCGCGGACCGCGACTTCGTGGTCCGCGACTACGTCGAGCTGGAGCGCAGCGGGCGCTCCCTCGCCGGCGTGCAGGCTGACCTCGCCGCCCTCGACTCTGCCCAGCTCCTCGACCTCGGCCACATCGGCCGGGTGCTGGAGCTGCCCGGCGGCGGCGTCGCGCTCGACGCGGCCGTCGCGCCGCACGGTTACCGGCTCCTGTCCAAGGTGCCGCGTCTGCCCGCCGCCATCATCGAGCGCCTGGTCGGCCACTTCGGCGGGCTGCAGAAGCTCCTCGCCGCGAGCGTCGACGACCTCATGGCCGTGGACGGCGTCGGCGAGCAGCGCGCGCGGGCGGTGCGCGAGGGCCTGTCGCGCCTCGCCGAGTCCAGCATCCTCGAACGCTACGTCTGACCCGGCACGCACCGGTCCGGTCACGTCGGCGATCTGCTGACCGCTGAGCCGGCCGCGCCGAACGAGCCGAACGCGACCCGTCAGGCCCGCCCGGACGCCTTCTCGTCCGCGGCGGCCTTGCGGTCGGCGGCGCGCTCCGCGCCGGTCTTCTTCCCGCTGCCGGCGTCGTCCGTGGCGTCGTCGGTCGTCGTGCTCGTGGTGTCGTCCGGGGTGGCGTCCTCGGAGTCGCGCTGGGCGTCCCCCGCGGTCGCGGCGTCATCTTCCCCGTCGCCGCCGGACGTCGCGCCGTCGGTGACGCCCCCGGTGGCCTTCTCGTCCGGGGCGACGGGGGACTTCGCCTTCTCCGCGACGGTGAAGACGACCGGGTCGCTCGTCGCGCCGGGGACGTCCGCGAGGGACGCCGTCGCCTCGTAGGTCCCGGCCGCGACGGTCGGCTGGTTCTTGCAGCCCTTCCCGGACACGCGCGAGCTCCAGTGCACCTCGCCGACGTTCACGTCCTCCGGGCCGAGCAGCAGCATCCGCGACCCCTCCGAGCAGTCCGACGACGACCAGACCCGCTCCTTGCCGGTCGGGTCGGTGATCGTCACCGCACGGCTGGCGGCGGAGCCGTCGAGGAGGCACGGCACCCGGCCCACGTTCGTCACCCGCACCATGAACGACATCGGCGACCCGGCGGTCACCGTCGTCGCGCTGGGCGACAGACGCAGCTCCACGTCCTCGGGCCGGCACGTCGTAGCAGGGCCTCCGGCGTCGAGCGGCGCGGGCGCGGCGACCTTGTCCGCCGGCAGGCTCTCCGGCCCCGCGAGCATCCCCCGCACACCGTCGACCGCCCGCCCGAGGCCGTAGCCGCCGACCACGCCCGCTGCGCAGAGCAGCACCACCACCAGCAGCGTCACCACGGTCGAGCGGCGGGGGCGACGGGGCGGTGCCGACCGTGCCCCCCGTGACGGGCGCGACGGCGTGCGGCGGCGGGCCGAGGCCGTACGTGCACCGCCCCGCGACGCACCTGGCGCAACCAGCTGCGACGCGGTGACCACGCGGCGGTCGCCGCGGCGAGCGCCCGACGCCTGCGACGTCGACCGGGTGGACGAGCGGCTGGACGAGCGGGTGGTGGACGAGCGGCCGGACGAGCCGGTGGACGACCTGCCGGACGACGACCGCGTGCCGGCGGACCGTCCGGTCGTGGCTTTCGCGGCCGTGCCCTTCGTCGGACGGGCGCTCGAGCCGCGTGCCCCGCTCGACGTCGCTCTCGGTGCCGCCTTCCGCGTCGACGACGGGGACGCCTTCGTCGCCGGCTTGGGCGCCGGCTTCGACGTCGACCTCGGGGCTGCCTTCGAGGTCCCCTTGCCCGAGCCTGCCGCGGAGCCGCGCGCCGTCGTCGACCGCGACGACCCGGACGTGGCCCGCTTGCTCGACGTCGTGCCCCGAGGCGTGTCTCCCGACCGGCGAGGCGTGGCGCCCGAGCGCCCCGAGGACCCGGAGCCGCCCGTCCGCCCTCCGCCGGAGCGCGCGCCGTCGCCGCGCGAGGTGCCTGCACCTCGACGCCCGTCGTCCGCACGTACCACGGGCCACTCCTCCGTCTCGAACCGCACCGCGGCGCCACCGTACGACGTGCGGGTTCACCGTCCGCGGAGCCGCGCCGCCGCCACCCCGGAGTTGTCAGAGTCACGTTGCGCTGGAGCCTGACCTGGCTCTGACAGCTGTCACGGGCTCCGCGCTGTCAGAACCAGGTCGTGCCATACCCGGGCGTGGTTCTGACAGCTCCTGAGCGAGAATGCCACCGTGCCACCGCTCGCAGCCGCCCCGACGACACCGGCCCCCGCGTCCACGGACGCGCTGGTCGCCCGCACGGTCGCATGGTTCGACGACGTCGCCCGCGACCTCCCGTGGCGGCGCCCGGACCGCACGGCCTGGGGCGTGCTCGTCAGCGAGGTGATGCTGCAGCAGACGCCCGTCGTGCGGGTCGAGCCCGTGTGGCGGGCGTGGCTCGAGCGGTGGCCGACGCCGGCCGACCTCGCCGCAGCCCCCACCGCCGACGTGCTGCGCGCCTGGGACCGGCTCGGGTACCCGCGCCGCGCGCTGCGGCTCGCGGACTGCGCCCGCGCGATCGTCGAGCGGCACGACGGCGCGGTGCCGGACGACGAGGAGGCGTTGCGCGCCCTGCCCGGCATCGGCGAGTACACGGCGGCCGCCGTGCGGGCGTTCGCGTTCGGCCGGCGCTCCGTCGTCGTCGACACCAACGTGCGGCGCGTGCTGGCCCGCACCCGCGGCGGCACCGCCCTCGGGGCGCCCTCCCCCACCGCGGCGGAGCGGGAGCTGGCCACCGCCGTCGTGCCCGACGACGACGCGACCGCCGCCCGCTGGGCCGCCGCGTCGATGGAGCTGGGCGCCGTCGTGTGCACCGCCCGGGCGCCGCGGTGCGGCGCCTGCCCGGTGGCCGACCTGTGCGCGTGGCGTGCCGCTGGCCACCCGCCCGACGCCTACGCGCACCGTCGCCGCACCCAGGCGTGGCACGGCACCGACCGGCAGGTGCGAGGCCGGGTCATGGCCGCCCTGCGGACCGCCACCGACCCGCTGCCGCGCGTGCTGCTCGCCGACTCGGGCCCCGACCAGGCCCAGGTGGACCGCTGCCTCGCCGGGCTGGTCGAGGACGGCCTGATCGAGCAGGACGACGCCGGCCGGTACCACCTGCCCGCCTGAGCGACCCGGGTCCGAGGGTCAGAGCTCGAGCAGCATCCGCGTGTTGCCGAGGGTGTTGGGCTTGACCCGCGCGAGGTCGAGGAACTCGGCCACACCGTCGTCGTGCGAGCGCAGCAGCTCGGCGTAGACGTCGGTCGTCACGGGGGTGCCGTCGATCTCGCGGAAGCCGTGCGTCCGGAAGAAGCCCACCTCGAACGTGAGGCAGAAGACGCGCCGCAGCCCCATCTCCCGCGCGCGGCCGACGAGCCCCTCGACGATGGCGTGCCCCACCCCGCGCCCACGCCACGCCGGGTCGGCCGCGAGCGTGCGCACCTCGGCCAGGTCGTCCCACATGACGTGCAGCGCGCCGCAGCCGACGACGCCGCCGTCCGGGTCCGCGGCCACGAGGAACTCCTGCACGGCCTCGTAGTACCCGACCATCTCCTTGGCGAGCAGGATGCGCTGCTCCGCGTACGGCTCCACCAGCCGCCGCACGGCCCGCATGTCGGCCGGCAGCGCGGGGCGGACGGCGTACGACGCGCCGTGGTCCTGGGGCACGGCGTCACTCTACGGTCGCGACCCCCGCGCGGCGCGGGCGTCCCGGTGCACGGACGTTCACGACTCCTCCACGAGCGCGACGGCCGTCGTCTCGTCGATGACCAGGTCGGTGACCACGCCGGCGGCGAGCGCCGCCCGCAGCGGCACCACCTTGTTGTCCCCGGCGACGGCGCACAGGCGCCGCGGGATGCGACGCAGCTCCGCCGGGGTGGGGCCGGTGGCGCGGGCGTTGAGAGGGATGTCGCGGTACGTGCCGTCGGAGCGAACGAAGACGGTGCACACGTCGCCGACGACGCCCTCGCCGTCCAGGACGGCGACGTCGTCCGGGTCGAGGTAGCCGGCGGAGTACACGTGCGAGGGCACCCCGCCCGTGAGGGCGCCCACGGAGAACAGCGCGATGTCGGCGCGGCCCTGGAGCTCGAGCACGCGGCGCACCGAGCGCTCGCGCCACATCGCCGCCTTGGTCTCGGCGAAGTCGAAGAACGCCGGCACGGGGAAGTAGTGCACGGACGCGTCGAAGGCGGTGCCGAAGCCGGCGATGAGGTCCCCGGCGTAGGTCATCCCCGAGGTCCGGGTGTTGGCGGCGCCGTTGAGCTGGACGATGGCGGCGCCCCGGGTGGGCTTGTGGGGCAGGTGCTCGGTGATGGCGGCGAGCGTCGTGCCCCAGGCCACGCCGAGCACCATGTCGGAGTCGAACCAGCGGGCCAGCAGCCGCGCGGTGGTGATGGAGACCTGCTGCAGGCGGTCGTCGTCGTCGGCCGAGTCGGAGACGGGCACGACGTACGCGTCGATGCCGTGCCGCTCCGCGATCTCCTGGCTGAGGCCGGGCGCGCGGGAGGGCCCCGGTCGGAGCGTGATCTCGACCACCCCTGTCTCGCGGGCCCGCTTGATGAGCCGCGACACGGTGGAGCGCGACGTGCGCAGGTGTCGCGCGATCGTCTCCATCTTCATGTCCTGCAGGTAGTACATGGTCGCGGCCATGACCACGTCGCGTTCCCGGTAGGTCGCCATGCCCTCAGGATGGCACGCTGCACGTTTGTGCACACGGCTTGCGCGGACGTGCCGGCAGTGCTGACCTGGGAGCGTCGTCGTCGACCGGAAGGAACCCCGATGACCTCCACCCGCCTCACGGCCGAGTCGCGCACCCAAGCCCTCGCCGCACTGAAGGACTCGCAGTCCCCGAGCGGCGAGCTCGACGTGCTCGTCATCGGCGGCGGCGTCACCGGCGCCGGCATCGCCCTCGACGCCGCCACCCGTGGACTGTCGACGGCGATCGTCGAGGCCCAGGACTGGGCCTCCGGGACGTCGAGCCGCAGCAGCAAGCTGGTGCACGGTGGGCTGCGCTACCTGCAGATGCTCGACTTCCACCTCGTCAAGGAGGCGCTCACGGAGCGCGACCTCCTGCTGAAGGACATCGCACCGCACCTCGTCAAGCCCGTGCCGTTCCTCTACCCGCTCGAGCACCGCGTGTGGGAGCGCGCCTACGTCGGCGCCGGCATCGCGCTCTACGACACCCTCGCCTCCCTCGCCCCGGGCCGGCGCGCCATGCCGCTGCACCGCCACCTCAGCCGCCGGCAGATGTCGAGCAAGTTCCCCGACCTCGCCCACGACGCCGCCATCGGTGCCGTGCAGTACTGGGACGCCTCGGTGGACGACGCCCGCCTCGTCGCGACGCTGGTGCGCACGGCCGTGAGCTACGGCGCGCACGCGGCGTCGCGGACCCAGGTCGTGGAGCTCACCAAGGGCGCGACCGGCGCCGTGAACGGCGCCGTCCTCGTCGACCTCGAGAGCGGCGAGGAGATCACGGTGCGCGCGCGGCACGTCATCAACGCCACCGGCGTGTGGACGGAGGACACCGAGTCCCTCGCCGGCGACGAGGGCGGCCTGCGGGTGCTCGCGTCCAAGGGCGTGCACATCGTCGTCCCCCGCGAGCGCATCAAGGGCACCGTCGGGCTCATCCTGCAGACCGAGAAGTCCGTGCTGTTCGTGATCCCCTGGTCCCGGTACTGGGTGGTCGGCACCACCGACACCCCCTGGGACCAGGACCCCACCCACCCCATCGCCACGGCGCAGGACATCGACTACGTGCTGGACCACGCCAACGCGGTGCTGGCCCACCCGCTGTCCCGCGACGACATCATCGGCACGTACGCCGGCCTGCGCCCGCTGCTGCAGCCCGGCACCAAGGAGGGCACCAGCTCGGCCAAGGTGTCGCGCGAGCACACCGTCGCCAGCCCGGTGCCCGGCCTCACGGTCATCGCCGGCGGCAAGCTCACGACGTACCGCGTGATGGCGAAGGACGCCGTGGACTTCGCCATCGGGCAGCGTGCGGCGGCCCTGCCGTCGATCACGCACCAGATCCCGCTGCTCGGCGCCGTCGGCCTGCAGGCCACCCGGCGCCTGGCGCGGACCTGGGCGGCGCGGTACGGGTGGAAGCCGCCGATGGTGGACCACCTGCTGCACCGGTACGGCTCGTCGCTGCGCCAGCTCGTCGACCTGTGCGAGCAGGACCCGTCGCTGGCGCGACCGCTGGAGCACGCCCCCGCCTACCTGCGCGCCGAGATCCACTTCGGCGTCAGCCACGAGGGCGCGCTGCACCTCGAGGACCTGCTGCTGCACCGCACGCGGCTCGTGTACGAGGTCGCGGACCGCGGGCTGGCGGCGCTCCCCGAGATCGCCGACATCGCGGCACCCCTCCTGGGCTGGGACGCCGCCGCACGACAGGCCGAGATCGACGCCTACACCGCCCGCGCCCAGGCCGAGGACGAGGCGGAGCACCAGCCCGACGACGCGAGCGCAGAGGCCGTCCGCCTCCGGGCGCCCGACGTCGCCGCCATGCAGCCCCTGCGGGGCTGATCCCCCTCCCCGGCCGGGCGACCGGCCGGGGGCCCCCGCAGGGCGCAGCCCGTCGCGGGTCTCTCCCCAGGCGGAGAGGACAACGTGGTCCCTCAAGAGAAAGTGAGCCAACGATGGACTCATTGATCATGCAGGCGTTCTGGTCCGAGATCCTCGGGACCGCGACGCTGATCCTGCTCGGCGCGGGCGTCGTCGCCAACGTGATTCTGCCCCGGAACAAAGGCTTCGACGGCGGCTGGCTGCTCATCAACTTCGGGTGGGGCCTCGCGGTGTTCGCGGGCGTGTTCGTCGCCTACAAGTCGGGCGCGCACCTGAACCCCGCGGTCACGATCGGGCTGTTCACCGCCGACCTGCCCTTCTACTCGGTCACGGGTCCGGGCGGCGCCATCACCGCCACGATCGAGCCCACCGTGGGCAACATGTTCATCTACTTCGGCGCCGAGATGATCGGCGCCATCATCGGCGCCGTGCTCGCGTTCATCGCGTACAAGAAGCACTTCGACGAGGAGGCGCCCGCCCCCATCAAGCTCGCCGTGTTCTCCACCGGTCCCGAGATCCGCTCCTACGGCTGGAACTTCGTCACCGAGGTCCTCGCGACCTTCGTGCTGGTCTTCTTCGTCGTGGTCTCCGGCAAGACGCCGTCCGGCCTCGGGCCGCTCGCCGTCGCGCTCATCGTGGTCGGCATCGGCGCCTCCCTCGGTGGCCCCACCGGGTACGCCATCAACCCGGCACGTGACCTCGGCCCCCGCATCGCGCACGCCTTCCTGCCGATCCGGGGCAAGGGCTCCAGCGACTGGTCGTACGCCTGGGTGCCCGTCGCCGGCCCCCTCGTGGGTGGCGTGCTCGCCGGCCTGCTCGGCGCCGCGTACTCCTGACCGAACCCGCCGGCCGGGCCCGTCCGGCCCGGCCGGCACCACTTCCACCACACCGACGTGAAGGGCAACCCCCATGGCTGACTACGTCCTCGCCATCGACCAGGGCACGACGAGCTCGCGTGCCATCGTCTTCGACCACTCCGGCCGGATCGTCTCCACCGGCCAGCTCGAGCACGACCAGATCTTCCCCAGGGCGGGATGGGTCGAGCACAACGCCGAGCAGATCTGGAGCAACGTGCGCGAGGTCGTCGGGCTCGCGCTGACCCGCGGCAACCTCGCCCACACCGACCTCGCCGCCATCGGCATCACCAACCAGCGCGAGACCGCCGTCGTGTGGGACAAGAACACCGGCAAGCCGGTGTACAACGCCATCGTGTGGCAGGACACGCGCACCCAGGCGATCGTCGACGAGCTGGGCGGCTCCGAGGGCGCCGACAAGTACAAGGGGATCGTCGGCCTGCCGCTGGCGACCTACTTCTCCGGCCCCAAGGTGAAGTGGATCCTCGACAACGTCGACGGCGCGCGCGAGGCGGCCGAGCGCGGCGACCTCCTGTTCGGCAACACCGACACCTGGGTGCTGTGGAACATGACGGGCGGCCCCGACGGCGGCGTGCACGTCACCGACGTGACCAACGCGTCCCGGACCATGCTGATGGACCTCGACACCCTCAGCTGGCGCGAGGACATCGCCGCCGACATGGGCATCCCCCTGTCGATGCTCCCCGAGATCCGCTCGTCCTCCGAGGTGTACGGCCAGGGCCGCCCCCGCGGCATGGTCCCCGGCGTCCCCATCGCCGGCATCCTCGGCGACCAGCAGGCCGCCACCTTCGGCCAGGCCTGCTTCGAGACCGGCACCGCGAAGAACACCTACGGCACCGGCAACTTCATGCTGCTCAACACCGGCACGGAGAAGGTGCCGAGCAAGAACGGCCTGCTCACCACCGTCTGCTACAAGATCGGTGACGCCCCCCAGGTGTACGCGCTGGAGGGCTCCATCGCCGTCACCGGCTCGCTCATCCAGTGGCTGCGGGACAACCTCGGCATGTTCGAGGACGCCCCCGACGTCGAGTGGCTGGCCCGCAAGGTCGACGACAACGGCGGCGCCTACTTCGTGCCCGCCTTCTCCGGGCTGTTCGCGCCCTACTGGCGGCCCGACGCCCGAGGCGCGCTCGTCGGCCTCACGCGGTACGTCAACCGCAACCACATCGCGCGCGCGGCGCTGGAGGCCGTGGCCTTCCAGACCCGCGAGGTCGTCGACGCGATGAAGCTGGACTCCGGTGTCGACCTCACCGAGCTCAAGGTGGACGGCGGCATGGTCCAGAACGAGCTGCTCATGCAGTTCCAGGCGGACCAGCTCGGCGTCGACGTCGTGCGGCCCAAGGTCGCGGAGACGACGGCGCTCGGCGCCGCCTACGCCGCCGGCATCGCCGTCGGGTTCTGGAAGGGCGAGGAGGACGTCACCGCGAACTGGGCGGAGGACAAGCGCTGGTCGCCGTCGATGGCCGACGACGAGCGCGAGCGGATGTACCGGTCCTGGAAGAAGGCCGTGACGAAGACCTTCGACTGGGTGGACGAGGACGTGCAGTAGTCCTCGCTCGAGCCCGCGGCGGGGACGAACGTCGTGCGGGCGGTCGCGTTCACGGGCGCCAGGGCGCCCTCCACTTCGGGAACACCTACGACCGCCCGCAC
>NZ_JBSHCR010000050.1:0-31488 GCF_053615895.1 Isoptericola sp. NPDC055881 | reverse complement strand
TACGAATTCGGCGGGAATTCTGATCAGAATTCCCGCCGAATTCGTACCCACAACATCTGCCAGTGCGGGGCCGGGTCAGCCGGCGAGCACGGCCTCCATGGCACGCGACAGGTACCACGGGTCGACGACGGCGGTGAGCTCGCGGGCGGAGTGCATCGACAGGATGGCCGCGCCGACGTCGACCACGCGGATGCCCAGGCGGGTCGCGGTGATCGGACCCGTCGTCGAACCGCAGGGCACGACGTTGTTCGAGACGAACTCCTGGCTGGGCACGCCGGCAGCGGCGCAGGCGGCCTGCCAGCGTGCTGCGCCGTGGGCGTCGGTCGCGTACCGCTGGTTGGCGTTGATCTTGAGGATGGGGCCGCCGCCGGCGTGGGGGTGGTTGGCCGGGTCGTGCCGCTCCGGGTAGTTCGGGTGCACGGCGTGCCCGACGTCGGAGGACACGCACAGCGACGCCGCGAAGGCGCGCGCCCGCTCGTCCTCCGACGCGCCGAGGCCGGCCGAGACGCGACGCAGCACGTCCTCCAGGAACGGTCCCGCGGCGCCGGAGCGCGACCCGGAGCCGATCTCCTCGTGGTCGAACGCGGCGACGACGCCGATCCCGGCGAGGTCCTCGGTCGCGACGCCGAGCAGCGCGGTGATCGCCGCGTGCGTCGAGAGCTGGTTGTCCAGGCGCGGCGAGGCCCACAGCGCGGCACCGATGCCGAACGCGCGCGCGGGCTGCGTCTCGGCCAGCATGACGTCGTAGCCCAGCACGTCCGAGGCCTCGACTCCGTCGCCCGCCGCTGCGGCGAGCTCGGCCAGCACGTCGGCCTGCGAGACGTCCCCGAGGCCCACGACCGGCTGGGTGTGCCGCTGCTTGTCGAGCGTCAGCCCGTCGTTCGAGGAGCGGTCCAGGTGGATGGCGAGCTGCGGGATGCGCGCGATCGGGCCGGTGCGCACGAGGTGCTCGACGCCGTCGGAGGTGACGAGGCGCCCGGCGAGCTCCACCTCGCGGTCCAGCCACGAGTTGAGCAGGGGGCCGCCGTACACCTCGACGCCGGCCTGCACCCAGCCGTCCCGGCCGGTGGTGGGCTTCGGCTTGAGCTTGAAGCCCGTCGAGTCGGTGTGCGTGCCCAGGATGATGAACGGCGTGGTCGCGCCTGCCGAGGTCGGGACGGCGAAGGCGACCACCGAGCCGTCGCGCACGACGACGTAGCGCCCGCCCGGCACGACGTCCCACGCCGCGGTCTCGTCCAGCCGGACGTAGCCGGCCGCCTCCGCGCGCCGGGCCACCTCCTCGGCGGCGTGGTACGACGAGGGCGAGGCGGCGACGAACGCCCCCAGGTCCTCGGTGTGGGCGCGGGCAGCTGCGGGGACGACGTCGGGCATGACCGTCATCTTCCCACGCGCGCCGCCGTGCGGGGCGGCGCCGGCCCGCCGCCGACGAGCGTCACTCCCCGCGCGGCGGCCCCACGTAGCCGTCGACGAACTGCTGCCAGGCGCCCTCGTCGTCGATCGTGAGGCGCCAGCCCTCGTAGTCGGTCAGCGTGCCCGACAGCATGTCCTCGTACTCCTGCCCGGACAGCGCGCCGGCGTCCACCGCGTCCTGCCAGTGGGAGGCGGCCGAGTCGCAGCCCGCGGCCATGTGGGGCCAGCCGTACGCGCGCCGGATGCCGTCGTCGCCGTGCGCCTCCACGAGGCACGGCTGCGTCTGGGACAGCAGCCGCGCGAGGATCGCGTAGACGTCCTCGTCCTGCTCGGCGGCCGGCAGCTCGAACAGCTCCCGCGGCGACTGCCCGCCCCAGTTCTCGTCCACGCGGTCGGACGCCTCCGCGAGGGCGATGAGCCTCTCGTCGTCGCAGGCCAGCGCGGCCGTGAACATCGTGGCGACGGTGGTGCGCACCGGCTCGGGGAGATCGGTCAGGTCCGGGTCCAGGACGTCGAGCCCCGTCGCCGAGCAGGTGCCCTTCGCCGCCACCCGGTCCTCGGCCGAGGCGATCGTCGCGCCGTCGTCGTCGAGGACGACGCGGAACCGTCCCGGCGAGACCACGACCGTCGACGTCCCGGCGTCCTGCGACCACAGCACCGCGAAGGCCCGCACGTGGTAGTCGCCGTCGGGCAGCCGGTGCGGGTAGGCCGTGGTGCCCTCCGCCACCCCGTCCGGGTCGCAGGACGACGTCGCGTAGTCCTCGGCATCCCGCGAGGTGTCCCCGGGCCGGAGGGTGACCGGCTCCTCCGTACGGTTGATCCCCAGGTCGACGACGCGCCCGTCCTGCACCCACATCAGGCTCGGCCCGAGGAGCACGGTGTCCGCCGGGGTGCCCTCCGCTCGCGTGACCAGGGTCGGCAGCGTGATCGTGGCGCCGTCGCCGTCCGCCACGGACCCGCCGAGCGACATCGTCTCGGCGTCGGCGACGAGACGGTAGCCCGACGGGCTGCGGGGGACGTCCCGCTCGGCGATGCCGCACGACAGGTCCGTCCCCTCGAGCCAGCTCGGCTGGTGCCCGGGCTGGATGGTGTCGACGGCGCGCGCCCCGGGCTTGCGCTGCGCGTCGCGGGCCGACCCGTCGGGCGACGACGGCGAGCTCGACGGCGTCGGCGTGGTCGCGGGCCCCGGCGCGGGCTGCGGGGAGTCGGGCAGCAGCGCGGCGCCGCCCAGCACGAGCCCGGCGGCGACGGCGAGCGTCGTCGCCCCGATCCCGGCCTGCTTGACGGTGCGACGGCGGCGGACGCGGCGGCGCACCGTACCGAGCATGTCGTCGAGCACGTCGTCCAGGCCCGGCGCCGCGGCACCCGCCCCCGCGAGCGCGTCCAGCCCGCGCCGCAGCGCCTCGTCGGTGCGGCCGTCGGCCCCGTCGTCCCGTGCGTGGTTCCCGGTCATCGTCCTGCCCTCCGCCCCGTCGTCATGCCCGTCACCGTGGCGCCGTCCTCGGCGTCGACCCGCAGCACGTCGCGCAGGGTCGCCGTCGCGTCGGACAGATAGCGCTTGACCGTGCCCTGTGCGAGGCCGAGCGCCTCGGCCACCTGCGGCACGGTGAGGTCCTCGAGGTAGCGCAGGACGACGCACGCCCGTTCGCGCGGCGTCAGCCTCCCCAGCGCGGCGGCGACGTCGGCCCGCGCCGTCGCGCCCGACGCCGCGCCGCGGACCCGGTCGTCGGTCGCCACCAGGTGGCGTGCGGACGACCAGCGCTTGCGGCGGCGGTGCTCGTCGAGGAAGAGGGTGAGGATCGCGCGGCGCACGTACGCCTCGCTCGTCCCGCCCTCGTCCAGGGCGTGCACCCCTGGCCGGTCCGCGGCGCCCCGGCGCAGCCGCGCGAACACCTTGACCAGTGCGTCCTGCACCAGGTCCTCCGCGAGCCGCTGGTCCCCGCACAGCACGTACGCGTAGCCCACCAGGGCCCGTCCTCGTGCCCGTGCGAGCTCCGCGAGCTCGTCCTCCCAGCGGCTCATGGTCCCCTCCCGTGCCGTCCTCACCCCTTCAGACGCTCGGGTGGCGCGGACCGTTGGGTCAGGATGCCATGCGGTTCGTGACGGCCGTCACATGTGGGTAGACTCCCCGCATCCCGCCGTCAACGGCGACGGCGGGACCTTCCCGACGGGCGGTCGCGCCGTCTCGCCGGGCGGAGGGGAAGCACGTCAAGGAGGACGGATGCTCACGTTCGGATCCAGCAGCATCGCGATCGTCGCCGTGATCGGGGTGATCGGGCTGGCCGCGCTCGGCTGCGCCGCCGCGTTGCGACGGCAGGTGCTCGCCGCGCCCGAGGGGACGCCCGCCATGCAGGAGATCGGGCGAGGCGTGCAGGAGGGGGCCTCGGCCTACCTCAACCGCCAGTTCCGCACGCTCGCCCTGTTCGCGGTCGTGGTGTTCGCGCTGCTGTTCCTGCTGCCGGGGGACGGCGGGGTCCGGGTGGGCCGGTCGATCGCGTTCCTCGTCGGCGCCGGGTTCTCCGCGGCGATCGGCTACCTGGGCATGTGGCTCGCCGTGCGCGCCAACGTGCGCGTCGCCTCGGCCGCGACCCGGCCGGACGGGCGGGCGGAGGGGGCGCGGATCGCGTTCCGCACCGGCGGCGTCGTGGGCATGTCCGTCGTGGGCCTCGGCCTGCTGGGCGCCGCGCTCGTCGTCCTCGTGTACCGCACCGACGCGCCGGCCGTGCTCGAGGGCTTCGGCTTCGGGGCCGCGCTGCTCGCGATGTTCATGCGCGTGGGCGGCGGCATCTTCACCAAGGCGGCCGACGTCGGCGCGGACCTCGTCGGCAAGGTCGAGCAGCACATCCCCGAGGACGACCCCCGCAACGCCGCGACCATCGCCGACAACGTGGGCGACAACGTGGGCGACTGCGCGGGCATGGCCGCCGACCTCTTCGAGTCGTACGCCGTCACCCTCGTCGCGGCGCTCATCCTGGGCCGCGCCGTGATGGGCGAGCAGGGTCTCGTCTTCCCCCTGATCGTCACCGCCATCGGTGCCTTCGTGGCCCTCCTCGGCGTGCTCGTGACCCGCGTGCGCGGCAGCGAGAACGGGCTCAAGGCGATCAACCGCGGCTTCTACCTGTCCGCCGTCGTCGGCGCACTGCTGGCCGCCGTCGCCGCCTTCGTCTACCTGCCGTCGTCGTTCGCCGAGCTCGCCGGCACCGCGGACATCGGCGACGTCACCGCCGACCCGCGCGTCGTCGCCTCGCTGGCCGTCGTCATCGGCGTCGTGCTCGCCGGCGTCATCCTGTGGATCACCGGGTACTTCACCGGCACGACGTCGAAGCCCACGCTGCACGTCGCGGCGACGTCGCGCACCGGCGCGGCCACCGTCGTGCTGTCGGGCATCGGGGTCGGCTTCGAGTCGGCCGTCTACACCGCCGGCGTCATCGCCGCCGCGATCTGCGGCACCTTCCTCCTCGCCGGGGGCTCGATCTGGCTGTCGCTCTTCCTCGTGGCGCTCGCCGGCTGCGGCCTGCTCACCACGGTGGGCGTCATCGTCGCGATGGACACCTTCGGCCCCGTGAGCGACAACGCGCAGGGCATCGCCGAGATGTCGGGCGACGTCGACGAGGAGGCTGCGCAGATCCTCACCGACCTCGACGCCGTCGGGAACACCACGAAGGCCATCACCAAGGGCATCGCGATCGCCACGGCCGTCCTCGCCGCGACGGCGCTGTTCGGCTCGTACGCCGACGCCGTGTCCGGCGCGCTGGGGGACGTGAAGGAGGTGGGCGCCGGGCTGGTGCCCGCGATGCTCAGCTTCGAGATCGTCTCGCCCGTCACGCTCGTCGGGGTGATCCTCGGTGCCGCGACCGTGTTCCTGTTCTCGGGCCTCGCGATCGACGCCGTGACCCGCGCCGCCGGCGCGATCGTCTTCGAGGTGCGCCGCCAGTTCCGCGAGCACCCGGGGATCATGACGTACGAGGAGCGGCCCGAGTACGGCCGCGTCGTCGACATCTGCACCCGCGACTCGCTGCGCGAGCTCGCCACCCCCGGCCTGCTGGCCGCGTTCGCACCGATCGCCGTGGGCTTCGGCCTCGGCGTCGGCCCGCTCGCCGGCTTCCTCGCCGGCGCGATCGGCGCAGGCGTGCTGATGGCCGTGTTCCTCGCGAACTCCGGCGGCGCATGGGACAACGCGAAGAAGATCGTCGAGGACGGCGCGTACGGCGGCAAGGGCTCCGAGGCGCACGACGCCACCGTCATCGGCGACACCGTGGGCGACCCCTTCAAGGACACCGCCGGCCCCGCGATCAACCCGCTCATCAAGGTGATGAACCTGGTGTCCGTGCTCATCGCGCCGGCCGTGGTGATGCTGAGCGTGCCCGCGGACGCGAACCAGGTGGTGCGCATCGTCATCGCCCTGGTCGCGGCGGCCGTCGCCTTCGGGGCGGTCATCATGTCCCGCCTGCGCGCCGCCCGCGTCGACCGCGAGCAGGCCGACGAGACCGCGAGCGTCCCCGCGAGGTAGTTCCGAGCACCGCGAGGTAGTTCACCGAACCGCGAGGTAGTCCGGGTTCTCGCGAGGTAGTTGAGGTAACCGCGAGGTAGTTCACCGGACCGCGAGGTAGTCGAAGAAACCGCGAGGTAGTTGGCTACCTCGCGGGTTCCTCGACTACCTCGCGGTTTCTTTGACTACCTCGCGGGCTTTTCGACTACCTCGCGGTGCTTGGAACTACCTCGCGGTGCTCTGGACTACCTCGGCGGGTGGCTACTGGCCGGTGCGGCCGTCGATGCACTCGCGCAGGAGGTCGGCGTGGCCTGTGTGGCGGGCGTACTCCTCCACCAGGTGCTCCAGGACGTCACGGACGGGCAGCAGCTCGCCCCGGCGCTCGACGGTGCGGCCCATGTCGGCGTCGGTCTGGGTGGCGAGCCAGGCGTCGGCGTGCGCCGTCTCGCGCCGCCAGGTGGTCCACGCCTCGTCGACGACGGCGGGGTCGGCGACGACGCCGTCGAAGTCGGTGTCCGGGACCTCGTCGCAGTCGTACAGCGACGGCAGGTGGGCCTCGCCCTGCAGGACGCGGCGGAACCACGCGTGCTCGACCTTCGCCAGGTGTCGCACCAGGCCGAGCAGCGACAGGGTGGACGGCGGCACGGCGCGACGGGCGAGCTGTTCGGCGTCGAGCCCGTCGCACTTCATGGCGATCGTGTGCCGGTACATCTTGAGGTAGGACCAGTGGGTCTCCAGCTCGCCCACCGGGTGCGCCCACTGCTCGCGGGGGTCCTCCTCGGGGTCCACCCACATGTCGGGGGACTGCCTCTGCGTGGTGTCGCTCATGCGCTCATCCGACCGTCGGGCGCGGGCCGGGGCAAGCGATTTCTCCGCAGCACGCCGGCGGTGACGGCCGAGCCGACGCACACGGCCGCCGCGATCCCGCACGCCCACCACAGCTGGCTCCGCAGCGGCACGAGGAGCGCGTCGACGATGTCGTCCACCGCCTCGCGGCCCGACGAGCTCACGTCCAGCCCCGCGACCACCGTCTGCGCCGCCTCCGGGAGCAGGACCAGGAGCAGCAGCATCGCCGCGGCGACCAGGCCGCCCGTGACGGCGAGCGTCCGCAAATGGCGGCGCGGACGGGCGACGACGGCGGCCAGCACGGCGAGGAGGACGGTCACCGGCAGCGCCCACGGCGTCCACCGGTCGAGCGTGGCGACCGCGGACTGCGCGGTCGACAGGTCGTCCGAGGAGTAGAGGACGACGTCCGCGCCCGTCGTCGCGAAGCCCTCCGGGACGGGGAGGCCGCGGTCGCGCAGCGCCTGGCCGACGGACTCCAGGAACGGGTCAAGCGGCAGCGTCACCACGCCGTCGGCGGCGTCGACCACGTCGCTGTCGTCGCGCAGCACCGCCACCGTGGCGGCGTGCCCCTGCCGGCTCGCCTCCTCCCACGCGGGCGCGAACGCGTCCGACCGCACGAAGACGTCGGCCACCTCACCGATGACGGGTCGCAGCGCCCCGGCGAGGAGGCCCGAGTCGATCCCGCCGGCCACGGTGTCGGTCAGCGCCTCGGCGACGGCGTCCTGCGTGGTGACGTCGTCCGCCAGCGGCGCGGTCGCGGCCACGTAGGCGTCGGTGTCGAGGAGCGTGCCCTCCACGTACCGGGCCGGGACGGTCACCATCGCCGCCAGGACGGTCAGCGCGACGAGGACGCCGCTGAGGAAGCTCCGCATGGTGGCACGCTACGCGGCCCGACGGCGCGACGGCCCGGCACCGCGCGGTCCTGGCTAGAGGCCCGTGCGCCCGTCGATGCACTCGCGCAGCAGGTCGACGTGGCCCATGTGGCGGGCGTACTCCTCCAGCACGTGGAGCAGCACGTCGCGCGCCTCGACGGTGCCGCCGTCGTACGGCACCTCGCGGCTCATGTCCTCGCCGGCGAACCAGTCGTCGGCCACCTCGACGGCGCGGTGCCAGGCGTCCCAGGCCTCGTCGACGCAGGTGGCGTCGGGGAGGGCGCCGTCGAAGTCGACGTCGGGGTAGCCCGGGAGCTCGAACGGGCCCCGGTCGGGGGCGCCCTGCAGCACGCGGCGGAACCAGTGGTGCTCGACGTTCGCGAGGTGCCGCACCAGGCCGAGCAGCGACAGGGACGACGGCGGGACGGAGCGGCGCGCGAGCTGGCCCGCGTCGAGACCCTCGCACTTCATGACCAGCGTCATGCGGTACCGGCAGAGGTACTCCCAGAGCGTCTCCTTCTCGCCGACAGGGTCGACGCCTGTCGCTCGAGGATCATTCTCGGGATGCACCCAGAGGCCGGGCGTGGTAGAGGTCACGCGCGTAATCTGGCCGAACGCCAGCCGCCGGTCAAGCGGCGCCCTCCCACCTGGTGCGACATACCGCCCGGGCGGCCTCCAGCGGTACCCTTCGCGACCATGAAGGCCAGCCGGACACGAGCGCGCGGGCTGCCGCGCGCCTGGTCGCGACCGGTGCCGGGCCCGTGGCGCCGGCGCTCGACGCTCGCGGCCGCCGGCGCCGTGGCGCTGCTCGCCGGGCTGGGTGCCGGGTTCGCGACGGGCCTCGTGCCGGGGTCCGGCGACGACGCGCTGCCCGACGGTCCCGCCGACGCCTGCGGCGTGGTGCAGGCCGCGTGGTCGCGGTCGGCGAGCCTGCAGGTCGGGATGACGGTGGACGACCCGGAGTCGCTGCGGCACGGGTTCGTGGGCGCGCGCGACGCGCTCGCGGACGTGCGCCCCCCGGACGCCGTCGCGGCCGACTGGCGGACCGTGACGAGCTACGTCGGGACGGTCGCGGACGCCGTCGAGAGCGCCGACGAGGACGACGTGGCGGCGGCGGTGGCCTCGGCGATCGCGACGCTGGACACGGACGCGATGACGCAGGCCTCCGACCGCATCACGACGTTCCTCAAGGACGACTGCGGGGCGGGGACGGCGGACGAGGGCGCCGGCTGACCCCGGGCAGCGGGCCTGACGGCGCGGGGCCGCGGGAATTTCCGCGCGCGCCGACGGTGGTTCACCATAGGTGGATGCGCCGCGCCCGCCTCCAGCCACGTCAGCTCTCGATCGTCGTCGCGGGGATGCTCGTGACCGGCGCCGCGCTGGCGGCGTGCGGGCAGGCGGGCGGCGACGGATCGGAGCCCGCTGCGGCCCCGGCCCCGGCGGTGTCGATCCCCGCCGACCTGAGCATGGGCATGGAGGGCGAGGGGTCGGGGTCGGCTCGCACGTCCCCGAGCCCGACGGGCGGCGCGAAGGACGACGCGGCGGCGGTCGACGCCGAACGGTGCACCGCGCTGCAGCAGGCCTGGTCGACCACGAACCGTGCGCTCGTCGACCTCAGCCCCGACCACCCGCGCGCGCTGGTGCAGAGCTTCCGGACGGCGGACCGTGCGATGGAGAAGGCGGAGCCGACCGAGGACGTCGCGACGGCGTGGGGCACCATGGCCGACTACCTGGGCAGCGCGGTGTCGGCGTTCGAGGACGTCGACGAGGACGACGCGAACGCGGTGAGCTCCGCGATGGCCGGCGCGATCACCGCGGACGACACCGCGGAGGCGACCTCGGCCGCGAAGGACATCACGCAGTACCTCTCGACGTCGTGCGGCGCCCGATGAGCGCGGCCGCGGGCGCCTCGACCCCTGTGCCCGGCGCGACAGAGGACGCCGCCCCGCTGGTGGGCGCCCTGCGGGCCGACCTCGAGTCCGCCGGCTACACGGTGGACGGCGTCGAGGAGGCGCTCGGCGAGGTCGCGTCGGCGGCGCTGCACCGCGAGCAGACGGTGCCGGCCCGGCGCGCCCTCGCGCGGTCGGTGACGCTCGCCCGTGCGCCGCGGGCCGCCCTCGCCCGGCTGTTCCTGCTCGGCGACGACGTGTCGCGCGGCGAGCTGGACCGCGCGCTGCCCGGCCTCGGGACCTCGGGAGCCGTGCGTCTCGGTCTCGTGACCGCTGCCGGCGAGGGCGACGACGACGCCGTGCGCGCCGTCGTCGACCTGCGCCCGTACGCCGCCGTCGACGCCGCGGGCGAGGCGTCGTGGTGGCTCTCGAGCGACCTCGCCGAGCTCGCCACGGGCGGCCGCCTCGCGACGGACCACGTGCTCGGCGCCGGCGGGGCGTCCACGACGCTGGCGCAGGTCACGGCCCGGACGCCGGTCGGTCGGGTGCTCGACCTCGGCACGGGCTGCGGCATCCAGGCCCTGCACGCCGCGCGCCACGCCCGCGCGGTGGTCGGCACGGACCTCTCGCGCCGCGCCCTCGGCTTCGCGGGGTTCAACCTCGCGCTCAACGCGCCGACGGCGGGCCCGGCCGCGGCGGTCGAGCTGCGGCACGGCTCGATGCTGGAGCCGGTGGCCGGCGACCGGTTCGACCTCGTCGTGTCGAACCCGCCGTTCGTCATCACGCCGCACGCGGGCGCGGCCGGCCGGGCGGTGGCCGCGGCGCTGGGCGACTACGAGTACCGCGACGGGGGCCGGTCTGGCGACGACCTGGTGCGTGACCTCGTGCGGGACGTCGGGCAGGTGCTCGCCCCGGGCGGTGTGGCGCAGCTGCTGGGCAACTGGGAGCACCGTCGCGGCGAGCCGTGGTCCGAGCGGGTGGGCGAGTGGCTCGACGCCTCCGGCCTGGACGGCTGGGTGATCCAGCGCGAGGTGCTCGACCCGGCCGAGTACGCCGAGACGTGGATCCGCGACGGCGGCACGACGGCCGAGCGCGAACCGGCCGCCTGGGCGGCCGCGTACGGGGCGTGGCTGGACGACTTCGCCGGCCGTGACGTCGAGGCCGTCGGGTTCGGCATCGTCACGCTGCGCCGGCCCGTCGACGGCGGGCGCCCGACGCTACGTCGCCTGGAGGAGCACACCGGCTCGGTGCACCAGCCCCTCGGCGCGCACGTCGCGGCCTCGCTGGCGGCGCACGACTGGCTCGCCGCACGCGACGACGCCGCGCTCGCGCAGGCGCACCTCGTGGTCGCGGACGACGTCTCCGAGGAGCGGTTCCACACGCCCGGCCAGGCCGACCCGAACGTCGTCGTGGTCCGCCAGGGCGACGGGCTGGGGCGTGGCGTGCACGCGTCGACGGGCCTCGCGGCGTTCGTCGGGGTGTGCGACGGCGAGCTCGCCGTCGGTCAGATCGTCGGCGCGCTGGGGGCGCTGCTCGACGTCCCCGTGGACGACCTGCGGGCCGAGCTGCTGCCCGCCGTCCGCGGCCTGGTGCGCGACGGCTTCCTGCGCCCGGCCGGCTGAACCGTCCGCGCCCTGCGGCCCGGGGACGGGCCGGTGGGGAGCTCTCCCCACGCGCGGGGTACCCGCGGGCGGCGCGGGTCCGTCACCATGGGTCCATGCGCAACCGACAGACCATGACCCGTGCCACCGCCGTGGCTGCCAGCGCCCTGATCGCCCTCGGCCTCGCCGCGTGCAGCGGTGGGGGCGACGAAGGCTCCGCGGACGACGGCGGCAGCGCCACCGCCGGGGAGCAGGCGACCCCGGAGGGCGCCACCGAGGAGACCCCGCAGGAGGAGGCCCCGCAGGAGGAGGCGGCGGCCGGCGACGGCGACGTCTGCTCGGCGTTCGCCGCCCTCACGGACGCCTCGTCCGCCATGAGCGACGTCGACCCGTCCGACCTGCAGCCCACGCTCGACAAGCTCGAGGACCTCACGACCACGCTCGAGGACGTCAGCGAGCCGCCCGCCGAGATCGCCGACGACTGGGCGACCCTCACGACGTCGTTCCGCACCGCGACCGACGGCATCGGCGCCGCGGTGCAGGACCCGACGGACGCCGACGCGCTGTCCCAGGTCAACGACGCGATGACCGCGATGACCGGCTCGGACTTCCAGGACGCAGCCCAGTCCGTCGCCACCTACGCCGGCGCGCACTGCTGACCACCGGCAGGGCCGACCACCGGGCGGCGCCGACCGCTCCGCGGGGCTGAGAGCCTCGCGGAGCGGAGCGCGCCCGCCCGGGTGTCAGCCGATGACCGTCAGCCGATGACGACGGCGGCCCGGGGGCGCCGGTACAGCCGCTGCCGGTCGCGCATCGCGAGGCCGGTGCCGAGCGTGATGGGTCCGAGCCGGCCCAGGAACATCAGGGCCACGAGGACCAGCTGGTGCCAGGCCTGCATGTCCGCGGTGATCCCCGTCGACAGGCCCGTGGTGCTGAAGGCGGACACCACCTCGTAGAGGACCTGGTCGAGCGTGAAGCTGCTGGTGGACAGCGTGATGGCCAGGGTCGGCAGGACGACGGCCGCCACCCCGATGAGCGCCACGGCGAGGGCCTGCCGCTGCGTGCCGGGCGCGAGCCGGCGGTCGAAGAGGGTGGCGTCGGGGTCGCCCCGCAGCTCGGACCAGATGGCGACGGCGAGGACGGCGAAGGTCGTGACCTTGATGCCGCCCGCCGTGCCGCCCGACCCGGCACCGACGAACATCAGCATGTCGGTGAAGAACCAGGTGCCGTTGTTGGCCTGCGACAGGTCCACCGAGTTGAAGCCGGCGGTGCGGGGCATGACCGCCTGCGTGAACGCCGCCAGCACCTTCGCGGCGGGGTCGAGCGGGCCGAACGTGCCAGGGTTGCCCCACTCCGCGGCGAGGAAGAACCCGGTGCCCACCACGAGCAGCACCGCCGTCATCAGCAGCGTGAGGCGGGTGTGCACGCTCCAGCGCGACAGGCGCCGCAGGTCCGTCGGCCCGTCGTGCGTGCGGCGGGTGCGGTGCAGCCGCCACAGCTCCAGGAGCACCGGGAAGCCGAGACCGCCCACGATGATCGCGGCACAGATCGGCAGGCACACCCACGGGTCGGCCACGAACGGCATGAGGTTCTCGCTGTAGATCGAGAACCCGGCGTTGTTGAAGGCTGACACGGCGTGGAACAGCCCCGACCAGACCGCGTGCCCGAGGGGCTCGTCGTAGGCGGTGGCGAACCTGGCCGCCAGGACGGTGCCCACGACGAGCTCGCTGACGACGGTGAACCGCAGCACGCCGAGGAGCACCCGCCGCACGTCGCCCATCCCGACGGAACGCGTGGACTCGGTGGCCACGAGCCGGGTGCTCAGCCCGAGGTGCCGCGTCAGGAGCAGGCCGAGCAGGGAGGCGAGCGTCATGACGCCGAAGCCGCCCACCTGGATGAGCAGCAGGATCACGACCTGCCCGAACGGCGTCCAGAAATGCTCGGTGTCGACGACGGCGAGGCCCGTCACGCAGGTCGCGGACGTCGCGGTGAACAGGGCCTCGACGAACCCGGCGCTGCGACCCGTCGCGCTGACGGGGAGGCTCAGCAGGGCGGTCCCGGCGCCGATCGTGGCGAGGAACGCGAGGGTGACCACCTGGGCCGGGCGGCGGCGGAGGCTGGCGGGGGAGGCGGACACCGACAGGGGTCGGTGCCACGGGATCGTGCGCACGACCGCCCAGTGTGGCACCGCCCGGGGCGATGCCGCGCGTCAGTCGACGACGGGGCGCCCGCCGGGGGCGGCGAGCGCGGCCGCGAGGATCGCCTCGATCGCGAAGGCGGTCTCCTCGGCGAGGTCGACCGCGTCCGGCGCGAGCAGCCACTGCACCTGCAACCCGTCCATGACGCCGATGACGGCGCTGGCGGCCCGCCGCGCGCGGGCCTCGTCCAGCTCGACGCCCCGCTCCCGCGCCACCTGCAGCAGGGCCCGGGTGATCTCGCCGCGCAGCACCGCGAACCGCTCGGTCACCCAGGCCGCAGCGGGGTGGCCGTCGGTCACGGACTCGCCGGTCAGCACGGAGTAGGCCTGCACGATGCCGCGCCGGTCGGTGTTGATCCGCGCCGTGGTCATGAGGTGACGGAACAGGTCGAGGCCGCCGGGGATGTGCTTGCCCTCGAGGTGCTCCACGTCCACGCGGTCGCGGTACTCGAGCACCGCCCAGAGCAGCTTGTCCTTGCTGCCGAAGTGGTGCAGCACCCCGGCGTGGGTGATACCCACCTGCTCGGCCACGTCCACGAGCGAGCCCGCGTGGTAGCCCTTCGAGCCGAACACGCGCGTCGCCGCGCCGAGGATCTCCTCGCGCCGCTCGGCCTTCGAGGGGCGGGTCCGCCGGGGCGCGCTGCCGTCTGCCATGGCGTCACCATACTGTGACCTTGCTCTACTTACTTACCTGTCAGTAACTGTGGTTCACTGGCGCCAGTCGACGCCGACCGGGACGAGGGAGTACCACCGCGTGTCATCGCAGACCGCCACCACCAGCACCGACGCCGCCGCGCGGGTCGTCGCCCCCAGCGGCGCCGGCGCGCGACGCGGCGACACCTCGACCCCCGAGCCGTCGGCAGCGACGATCGACGCGCTGGTCGACCGCCTGGACCTCGAGGAGAAGGTCGCCCTCGTCGTCGGCGCCTCCCTGTGGACCACCACCCCGGTCGAGCGTCTCGGCCTCGAGCCCGTCGTCATGTCCGACGGCCCCGTCGGCGTCCGCGACCCCCACCACGGCGGCACCTCCGCGATGCTGCCCGCGCCGTCGGCGCTCGCGGCGACGTGGGACGTCACGCTCGCCCGCCGCGCGGGTGCGCTGTTCGCGGCGGAGGCCCGTCGGCACGGGGTGGACATGGTCCTGGCGCCCCAGGTGAACCTGCAACGCACGCCCGTGGGCGGGCGGCACTTCGAGTGCTACTCCGAGGACCCGCACCTCACCGCCGAGGTCGCCGTGGCCCTGGTGACCGCCGCGCAGGAGCGCGGGGTCGGCATGTGCGTCAAGCACTACGTGGCCAACGACTCCGAGACCGATCGCACCCGCTACGTCGCCCGCGTGGACGAGCGCGCCCTGCGCGAGGTCTACCTCGCGCCCTTCGAGCGGCTCGTGCGGGCCGGCGCCTGGAGCGTCATGGGCGCGTACAGCGGCGTCGACGACGGCCGCGTGGCGGCGCCCGCCCTCGAGCACCGTCCGCTGCTCACCGGCGTGCTCAAGGAGGAGTGGGGTTTCGACGGGCTGGTCGTGAGCGACTGGGTGGCCACGCAGTCGGTGGCCCCCGCCGTCCGCGGCGGCCTCGACCTGCAGATGCCCGGGCCGGACGGCCCGTGGGGCGACGGGCTGCTGGACGCGGTGCGCTCCGGAGCCGTCGACCCCGCCGACCTCGAAGACAAGGTCCGCCGCGTCCTGCGCCTCGCGCACCGGGTGGGCCGGCTCCGGCTGCCCGGCGACGACGCGCAGCCCGCGGACCACGCCCCCGTGGACGCGGTGCCGCTGCTGCGCGAGCTCGTCGCGCGCTCCGTCGTCGTGCTCAAGGACGACGCCGGGCTGGTGCCGCTGGTCGACCCGGCGGCCGGCGGGGCCGGCCCCGTGCGCGTCGCGCTGCTCGGCGCGCACGCCGTCGAGCCGTTCTTCCAGGGCGGGGGCTCGTCGTTCGTCGTGCCCGACCGCCTCACCTACCCGGCGGACGCGCTGCGCGACGCCTTGCCGGCGGGCTCCGTCGTGGACGTGGTCGCCGGGTCCCGGGTGCTGCGCAACCCGCCCGCGCTGGACCTGGCACGCTGCACCGACCCGGTCACCGGCGCCCCCGGGCTGCGGGTGGAGCTGCTGGACGCCGAGGGGACGGTGCGCCGCACCGAGACCCGCACGACGTGGGACGGCTGGTGCGCCGACGTCGGCCCCGACGACGTGACGCTGCGCCTCACCGCGCGGGTGCGCACGGACGAGCCGGGCACGCACGAGCTCGGGGTGGGGACCGTCGGTGTCCACCGGGTCCTCGTGGACGGGCGCCTCGCCTCCGCCGGCGACGCGCTGGCGCGCGAGGACGTCATCCTCGCCTCCGCGCACAACCACCCCGTCGCGGCGACCGTCGACGTCGCGGGCGGCGAGGACGGCGCCCTGCTCCAAGCGGACCTGCAGGTGGTGCACCCGGTGGGCTACGACCGGTTCGTGCGCGGCGCGCTGGTGCACCGGCTGCCCGGCCCGTCCGCCGACGACGAGCTCGCGGCGGCCGCCGACGCCGCCCGCGCGGCGGACGTCGCCGTGGTCGTCGTGGGCACCACGCCGGAGGTCGAGTCCGAGGGCTACGACCGCGCCGACCTGGCGCTGCCCGGCACCCAGGACGAGCTGGTGCGACGTGTCCTCGCCGCCAACCCGCGCACCGTGGTGGTCGTCAACGCCGGCGCGCCCGTGCTGCTGCCCTGGTACGACGACGCCCCGGCCGTCCTGTGGGCGTGGCTCCCCGGCCAGGAGGCCGGCACCGGGCTCGCCGACGTGCTCACCGGGATCACCGAGCCGTCCGGGCGCCTGCCGTGGACGCTGCCCGCACGGGCCGATGACGTCCCCGTCCCGGACGCCGTCCCCGTCGACGGCGTCGTCGACTACGCCGAGGGGCTCGACGTCGGCTACCGCGCCTGGGAGCGCCGGCTCGACACGGCCGGAGGGCCCGCGCCCGCCGCCCCGCTCGGGCACGGCCTCGGCTGGACCACCTGGGAGCACGAGTCCGCGGCCGTGCTGCCCGGCGGCGCCGCCGACGACGTCGTCGTGCGCGTGACCGTGCGCAACACGGGCGACCGCCCGGGCCGCGAGGTCGTGCAGGTCTACGTCGTGCCGCCCGCCGGCACCACCGCGACCGACCCGGCCCGCCCCGTGCGCTGGCTCGGCGGCTTCGCCGTCGCCGACGCCGCACCCGGCGAGCGCGCCACCACCGACGTGCGCGTGCCCCGCCGCGCCCTCCAGACGTGGGACGCCGCCGCCGGCGGCTGGACCACCCCGCCCGGCACCTACCGGCTCGTCGTGAGCCGGTCGGTGCGCGACCCGCGGCTCGACGTCGACCTCGTGGTCGATCCCGGCACCGGCCCTCGTACCGGTCCCCACGCCGAGCCCGACAGCCAGCACTGACCACCCACCCCAACCGCCCCGCCGTCGGCGGGGCACGTGCAAGGAGGCACACCGTGAGAATCCGCAAGCTCAGCACCGCGGTCGTGAGCTCGGCGGTCGTCGCCCTGCTGGCCGCAGCCTGTGGCGGCGGCGGCACCGGCGACGGCGGCCCGTCCGCCTCGGCGGACGGGGTCGGCACCGAGACCCTGACGGTCGGCATGCCCAACGGCGTGCAGACGGAGAACCAGTCGCCGTTCGCCACCGGCTCGTCCGCGCTCTCGCTCGGCTACGCGTTCGTCATCTACGAGCCCCTCATGATGCGCAACCAGGCCAAGCCGTCCGAGGAGCCGAAGCCCTGGCTGGCCGAGAAGATCGAGTGGAACAAGGACTACACGCAGGCCGTCATCACGCCCCGGTCGGGCGTGACGTGGTCCGACGGCGAGGACTTCACCGCGAAGGACGTCGCGTTCTCCATCCAGCTGCGCATCGACAACGACGGCCTCAACGCCGCCGCCCTGCCGTACGACAAGGTCGAGACCGACGGGTCCACCGTGACCGTGTCGTTCACCGCGCCGCAGTACGTCAACCAGTCCAAGCTGTACGACCTGCTCATGGTGCCCGAGCACCTGTGGAAAGACGTCAAGGACCCGACGACCTACACCAACACCGAGCCGGTCGGCACCGGGCCGTACACGCTGAAGTCGTGGACGCCGCAGGCGGCGACCGTCGTCGCCCGCGACGACTACTGGGGCGGCCAGCCCAAGGTCCCGGAGATCCGGTACTCGTCGTACAACGACAACAACGCGCTCACCACGGCGCTCACCACCGGCGAGGCCCAGTGGGGCTGGACGTTCATCGCCGACTACGAGAACGTCTACATCGCGCAGGACCCGGAGCACTACCACCAGTACGCCGCCGCGGGCCTCGGCATCGACGCCCTCTTCCTCAACACCGAGAAGAAGCCGTTCGACGACGTCGCGTTCCGCAAGGCGCTCAACATGGTGATCGACCGCCAGGAGCTCGTGGACGTCGCGACGTCCGGCGTCAACCCGCCCCTGACCAACGCCACCGGCCTGCCGCTGCCCGCCGGCGAGGAGTTCCTCACCGACGCCTACGCGGACACCGACCTGGCCGTCGACGTCGACGGCGCCAAGGCGCTGCTCACCGACGCCGGCTACACCTGGGAGGGCGACAAGCTCGTCGACCCCGACGGCGAGAAGGTCACCTTCGAGCTCACCAACCCGGCGGGCTGGAACGACTACCTCACCGCGCTCGACCTCATCAAGAACGCCGCCGCCAAGCTCGGCGTCGACGCCACCGTCAACCCCGTCAACCAGGATGGCTGGTTCGCCGACGTCATCCCGCCGGGCGACTTCCAGGCCACCCTGCACTGGACCGACGGCGGCGCGACGCCGTGGGACATGTACGCCGACCAGTTCGACGGCGCGCAGTACAAGAAGCTCGGCGAGGCCGCGACGTGGAACTTCGGCCGCTTCCAGGACGACGACGCCACGAAGGCGTTCGCCGACTACGCGGCGGCAACCGACGACGCGACCCGCGCCGCCGCGATGGAGACCATCCAGAAGGTGTACGTCGAGCAGGTCCCGGCCATCCCGATCTGGTCGCGCCCCGCCACCGCGCAGTACTCCTCGCTGAACTACACGGGCTGGCCGTCCGAGGACGACCCGTACAACCAGCCGCAGCCGACGGGGGTCCAGGCCGCCCAGATCGTCATGAACCTGGAGCCCGCGTCCTGATGCCCGTGCAGACCACCTCCCCCGGGGCGCCCGCCGGCGCCCCGGGGGAGACCCCCCAGCCCGATCCCGGGGCGCCCGTGCTGGACGCCGCCGGGATCACGAAGCACTACCCCATCAAGGGCGGTCGCGGCACCCGCCGCGGCGCCGTCGTGCACGCCGTCGACGGCGTCGACCTCACGCTGCACCGCGGCCGCGTCGTCGCCCTCGTCGGCGAGTCCGGCTCCGGCAAGTCGACCGTGGCGCGGCTGCTCGCCCAGCTGCAGCCCCTCACCGCCGGGCGGCTGCTGCTCGGCGGCGAGGACGCGCAGGCCCGCGGGCGGCGCGCGTTCCGGCGCTACGTCCACCGCGTCCAGATGATCTTCCAGGACCCGTTCGCGTCCCTGAACCCCGTGCACCCCGTGCGGTACACGCTCACGCGCGCGCTGCGGATCCACCGCGGCCGGCTGCGCGGTCCGGAGCTGGAGCGCGCGCTCGGCGAGCTGCTCGAGCGCGTGCACCTCACGCCCGCCGCACGGTACGTGGACAAGTACCCGCACGAGCTCTCCGGCGGGCAGCGGCAGCGCATCGCCATCGCGCGGGCGCTCGCCGCGGACCCCGAGGTGCTGCTGGCCGACGAGCCCATCTCGATGCTCGACGTGTCCATCCGGCTCGGGATCCTCAACCTGCTCGCCGACCTGCGCGACCGCCTGCACCTGGCGATCCTCTACATCACGCACGACATCGCGTCGGCGCGGTACTTCGCCGACACCACCCTCGTCATGTACGCCGGGCGGATCGTCGAGTCGGGGGACAGCGAGTCGGTCACCCAGGACCCGAAGCACCCCTACACGCGGCTCCTCCTGGCGTCCGCGCCCGACCCCGAGGACCTGGCCGAGCGGCCCGCGGGCGCCGCGCGCGGCGAGCCGCCCAGCCTCGTCTCCCCGCCGAGCGGGTGCCGTTTCCACCCGCGCTGCCCGTTCGCCACCGACCTGTGCCGCTCCGAGGCGCCGCCCCTGCTCGACGTCGGCCTCGGCCCGGCGGGCGAGCCGCGGCAGGCCGCCTGCTGGGGGTACTCCGACCGGGACGACGCCCCGGCGCTGACGACGACGGGGGTGGACGCATGAGGTTCGTGCTGCGCCGCGCGCTGTTCTACCTGTTCACCGCCTGGGCCGCGATCACGATCAACTTCTTCGTGCCCCGCCTCCTGCCGGGCGACCCGGTCACCGCCCTCATGGGGCGGATGCAGGGCCGCATCGACTCCAACGCGGAGGAGTCGCTGCGGGTGCTGTTCGGTCTCGACCAGGACATGTCGCTGTGGGACCAGTACGTGCACTACTGGCAGATGCTGCTGCACGGCGACCTCGGGCTGAGCTTCACGCACTTCCCGACCCCCGTGTCCGAGATCGTCGTGCAGGCTCTGCCCTGGACCGTGGGGCTGGTCGGCATCGCCACGATCATCGCGTTCTTCCTCGGCACCGCCGTGGGCACCGGGATCGGCTGGCGCCGCGGCACCTGGGCCGACTCCCTGCTGCCGATCACCACGTTCTTCTCGGCCGTGCCGTACTTCTGGCTGGGCCTCATCGCCATCGCCGTCTTCGCGGTGAACCTGGGCTGGTTCCCGTCCAACGGCAGCTACGACCGCGGCATGGTCCCGTCGCTCAGCTGGGACTTCGTCGGCTCGGTGATCTACTACGGCACCCTGCCCGCCCTGACCATCGTCGTGTCGTCGGTCTCCGGCTGGATCCTCGGGATGCGCAACATGATGGTCACCGTCTCCAGCGAGGACTTCGTCACCGTGGCGCACGCCAAGGGGCTGCCGTCCCGGGCGGTCGTCGTCGGGTACGCCGCACGCAACGCCGTCCTGCCGCAGGTGTCGAGCTTCGCGCTCGCCCTCGGTTTCGTCGTGGGCGGCACGCTCGTGATGGAGATGGTGTTCAGCTACCAGGGCATCGGCTACACGCTCTACCAGGCGGTCTCCACCCACGACTACCCGCTGATGCAGGGCTGCTTCCTCGTCATCACGCTGTCCGTGCTGGTCGCCAACCTCGTGGCCGACCTGGCGTACGCGGCACTCGACCCCCGCACCCGGCAGGAGGGCTGACATGGCCACCGGAACCACCGCGATCGAGGTCGCGGCCCCGACCGGGGCGGACGACGCCGGCCCCGGAGTCTCGCGCCCCGGGCGGCGCCCCCGGCTGCTGTTCCTGCGCAACTCCAAGGCGCTGGCCGGCATCGTGATCCTCGTCTTCTTCGGGATCCTCGCGGTCGTCGGCCCGTGGATCGCGCCCTACGACCCGAACCAGGTGAGCACCGCCCTGCTGCAGCCGCCGTCCGGCGCGCACTGGCTGGGCACTGACCACACGGGGCGGGACATCCTGTCGCAGATCATCGTCGGCACCCGCGGCGTGCTCGTCGTCGGGCTCGTCGCAGGGCTCAGCGCCACGGCGCTCGGCGTGGTCGTCGGCGTCACCGCCGGCTTCGTGGGGGGCCTGGGCGACGAGGGCCTCTCGGCGCTGTCGAACGTCTTCCTCGTCATCCCGCAGCTGCCGCTCATCATCATCATCGCTGCCCAGCTGCCCGGCGCCGGCGGCCTCACGGTGGCGCTCGTCATCGGCGCCACCGGGTGGGCGTGGGGAGCCCGGGTGCTGCGCGCCCAGACCCTCTCCCTGCGCAAGCGCGACTTCGTCGAGGCCGCGCGCGCCAGCGGCGAGCGCACCTGGCGGATCGTGCTGGCCGAGGTGCTGCCCAACCTCACCGCGATCATCGCGGCCGGCTTCGTGGGCACGGTGACGTTCGCGGTCCTGAGCCAGGTGACGCTCGCCTTCATCGGCATCACGCCGGTGAGCGAGTGGAACTGGGGCACCATCCTGTTCTGGGCGCAGAACAACCTGGCGCTGCAGCGCGGCGCGTGGTGGTGGTTCGTCCCCGCCGGGCTGTGCATCGCGCTGCTCGGCATGGCGCTCACGCTGATCAACTTCGGCATCGACGAGCTGGTGAACCCGCGCCTGCGCAGCACCGGCATGCACGCCCGCACCCTGCGCCGGCGCGGCATCCGCCCGCGCGTCGGCTTCACCCCGGTGGTCCGGGCCGCACGCCCGGCCGCCGCCCCCACCCCGACCTCCCGGGAGGACCGATGAGCGAGCCCGTGCTGGAGATCCGCGACCTGCGCGTGGACTACGGCTTCGGCGAGGACCCCACGCACGTGCTGCGCGGCGTCGACCTGACGCTGCACCGCGGCGAGGTGCTGGGGCTGGCGGGGGAGTCGGGCTGCGGCAAGTCGACCCTCGCGTACGCCGCGACGCGGCTGCTGCCTCCGCCCGGCCTCATCACCGGCGGGGAGGTGTGGCTCACCGACCGCGACGGGCGCCGCAGCGACGTCCTCGGCCTCACGGACGCGCAGCTGCGGGCCGCGCGCTGGCGCGACGTCGCCATCGTGTTCCAGGGCGCGATGAGCTCCCTGAACCCGGTGTTCCGGATCGGGCGTCAGCTCACCGACGGTATCCGCGCCCACCGCCCGGGGCTGTCCGCGCGGGACCTGGAGGCGCGCGCGGCAGAGCTGCTGGAGATGGTCGGCATCTCCGCGGACCGTCTCCGGGCGTACCCGCACCAGCTCTCCGGCGGCATGCGGCAGCGCGTGATGATCGCGATGGCGCTCGCCCTCGAGCCGCAGGTGCTCCTCATGGACGAGCCGACCACGGCGCTGGACGTCGTCATGCAGCGCCAGATCCTCGAGCAGATCATGGAGCTGCGCGACCGGCTCGGGTTCTCCGTCGTGCTCATCACGCACGACGTGTCCCTGCTGGTGGAGGTCGCCGACCGCATCGCGATCATGTACGCGGGGGAGATCGTCGAGGAGGCCACCGCGCAGGAGGTCTACCGGCGGCCGCGGCACCCCTACTCCGCCGGGCTGCTGGGCTCGTTCCCCCCGTTGCACGGGCCGCGCCGCGAGCTGACCGGCATCCCGGGCGCACCACCGGACCTGCAGCAGCTCGGCGCGGGCTGTCCGTTCGCCCCGCGCTGCCCGCACGCGATGGACGTGTGCAGGGACGTGCGGCCGGTGCTCGGTCCGCCTCGCACGGGGGAGGCCCGTCGGGTGGCCTGTCACCTGCACGACCCGGCTCTCGTCGGCGCCGGCATGCCGGAGGCGCTCGCCCGCTGACCCGTCCCGCTCGGGGCCGCGCGCCCCGGCGGCGGGGTCGCCTCGGCGGGCCTGGATCGGTGGCTGACCAGCCGCTATGTTGCACGCAATATCGACGAGGGGTGGTGTGCGCGTGGGCGCAGGTGCACGGCGACGGATGGCGGCTGTCGGGGCGTTGCTGGCCCTGGCCCTGGTCTCGACCGGACTGGTGGTCCCGCCGGCGGTGGCCGACGACGTCGTCGACGACCCCACCGTCACCACGTCCTCGGAGGACGCCACCGTCATCACGACGACCGAGGACCACTGGTGGGTGGGACAGGACGTCACCCTCGACGTGAGCGTGACGCGTGACGGCGTGCCGGGCACCGGGTACGTCCAGTGGCTGGAGGACGGCGTGACCGGGTTCCTGAGGCGCGTGCCCCTGTCGGACGGTCAGGCCACGATCGTCGTCCCCAGCGTCTACCTCGGGCCGGGCCACCATGCCATCGCCGTGCGGCACGTCGACTCGTCGGCGTCCGTCGACCCGGTGACCCGGGAGTGGCCCTACCACTCGGCCGACGAGATCGCGTTCGAGGTCACCGAGCCCGCGAGCCCGGTCCTCGATGCGACGTCCTGGTACTACGGCGACGCGCACGAGCTCCGCTTCGACCTCACCGGCACGGACCAGCCGCAGGACGGCATCGTGACCGCCGTCCTCGACAGAGGTGTCGAGCGGTCGGTGCCGGTGGTCGACGGGGTAGGCACGTTCGCCCTCGACGGCACGGAGGTGGGCGGCGGCGCGAACCTGCACCTCCGCCACACGACGACATCCGGGTCCCTCGTGGCGACCTGGATGTTCTCGGTCGACACGAAGAGCAAGCCGGTCACCGTGACCGTCTCGGGGCCGGCCGCGGTGCGTTACGGGTCGGACGTCGTCGTGCCGGTCCGCGTCACTTCGCCGCTCGGGACGCCCGAAGGACGCGTGTTCGTCACGCGCGACGAGACTCAGACCCTGGCCTCGGCCGTCGTGGTGGACGGGCGGGCGACCCTGCGTTTCCCGGCGAGCAGGCTCCCGTTCGGCGAGGCGCGCATGGTCGTGACGTTCAACGGCTCGTGGGAGTACGGGCAGACGGACCGGACGTATGCGGTCGTCGTCCGTCCCAGGGCCACGTCCGTCGCCGTGTCCACCTCGAAGACGTGGACCTATGGGAAGGCGCGCCGCGTGTCGGTGGCGGTGTCGTCGCCGGGCGCGACGCCGACCGGCCGGGTCGAGCTGTGGTGGAACGGCCACAAGGTGCGTTCCGCCACGCTCGCGCGTGGGAAGGCGTCCCTGTACGTCCCGGCGACGCGTGCCTCCGCGGGGAAGCACCGCATGGTGGTCAAGTATGTCGGGCCGTCGACGTTCGCGAGGGCGGAGCGCGTCTGGTACCAGAGGGTCGCCCAGGCGCGACCGCGCGTCACCTTCCGCATGGATCGCACGTCGCTGCCGAACGACTGGTCGACGCGCTCGGTGGGTGGGACGGTCACAGTCCGGACGCCGGGCCTGCCGGAGCGGGGCAAGCTGTGCGTCTGGTCGCGCGACCCGCACGACCTCCACACGCAGTGGAGCGGCTGCTGGATCAACTGGTCGTGGACGGTGAAGGACGGGCAGCGGCGGATCCGCGTGCCCGGTCATGTCCTGGGGATCTCGAACGTGAGCTCGGGGAAGACCTACGTGAAGGTCCAGTTCATCCCCGCGAACCACAACGTCCGGTCTGTCTTCTCCAACACCATCACGCTGAGGCACTACGCCCCCTAGCGGCCATGACGCCACCGCCCGCGCGGCGGTCGCGCCGGCCTGTGCGGGAGCGGGGAGAGGTCCCCACGGCGTGCGTACGTTTTCGTCACACCGAGTAGGTAGCGTGACACCGTGCTGACCGCGACGCGCCCGCTGCCGCCGCCGACCCCCTCGGAGGGGACGGCGGGCGTCGGCGCGCCGATCCTGCGCGTCGGTGCGTGGCGCGGCGAGCAGCCCCGGCCGCAGACCCGCACCGCCCCACGCGTCGTGGCCGGCGTGGTCGCCCTGCTCGCCGTCGTCGGGGTCTGGCTCGTGTGGCGGTTCTTCGTCGGCACGGCGGCCGGGCAGCGGGTGGACGAGCTCGCGTTCCTCGGGGCCACGCACGGCCAGGGCCGGCTGTGGCAGGTCGCGGAGCCGGTGCTCGACGTCGTGTCCGTGGCGTTCGTCGTCGCGGGCGTCGGGGTCGCGGTGCTGGTCGCCGTCCTGCGCAAGCGCTGGGTGCTCGCGCTGCAGGTCGTGGTGCTCGTCGCAGGTGCCAACATCACCACGCAGGTGCTCAAGCACGGCGTCCTCGACCGGCCCGAGCTGCTGGACGGCTGGACGGGGCCCAACACGCTCCCCAGCGGTCACACGACGGTCGCCGCGTCGGTCTCCGTCGCGCTCCTGCTCGTGACCCCGCGCGCGTGGCGCCCCGTCGTCGCGCTGCTCGGCGCCGCGTACACGGGGGCGACGGGCGTCTCGACGCTGGTCGGTCAGTGGCACCGCCCGTCGGACGTCGTCGCCGCGGTCCTGGTCGTGCTCGCCTGGGGCGCGCTGGTGTGCGCCCTCACGCCGGGGTCGTCCACGGACGAGCTGCGCCGTGAGGGCGCGTCGTACGCCGCGCCCGGGTCGTACGTCGTCGCCGGCCTGCTGCTGCTCGCGTCGCTGGCCGGGGCCATGGTGTCGGGAGCGACGCTCGTCGGCCTGGTCCGCAGCGGCGACCCGGTGCCCCTCTCGCCCGACCTCACCGCGTACGCGGCGGGTGCCCTCGGGGCCCTCGCCGTGACCGCCGCGGCGTTCGCCGCGCTCCTCGTGCTGCGCCAGCTCACCGCGCAGCCTCGCCGCACGTCTCGGTAGAGTGCCGCCCGGCGCCCGTGTCGGGGAAGTGACGAGCGGATGTCGTACCGTGACATGACCGGTCGGCCGGCCGTCCGCGTCGCCGCCCGCACCGCCGCAGCAACAGGGAAAGCAGGAACGGATGCCCCAGCCACGCAAGCTCGTGATCGTCGAGTCGCCCACGAAGGCTCGCAAGATCCAGGGCTACCTCGGCGACGACTTCGAGGTCGAGGCGAGCGTCGGGCACATCCGTGACCTGCCCCAGCCGCGGGACCTGCCCACGGAGATGAAGAAGGGCCCGTACGGCAAGTTCGCCGTCGACGTCGACAACGGGTTCGACCCGTACTACGAGGTGCACGCGGACAAGAAGCAGAAGGTCCGTGAGCTGAAGAAGGCCCTCAAGGAGGCCGACGAGCTCTACCTCGCGACCGATGAGGACCGCGAGGGCGAGGCCATCGCGTGGCACCTCATCCAGGAGCTCAAGCCCAAGGTCCCGGTCAAGCGGATGGTCTTCCACGAGATCACCCGGGAGGCGATCCTGCGGGCGCTGCAGAACACCCGCGAGCTCGACGAGGACCTCGTCGACGCGCAGGAGACCCGCCGCATCCTCGACCGCCTGTACGGCTACGAGGTGTCGCCGGTGCTGTGGCGCAAGGTGCGCCAGGGGCTGTCGGCAGGCCGGGTGCAGTCGGTCGCGACACGGCTCGTCGTGGAGCGCGAGCGTGAGCGGATGGCCTTCGTCGCCGCCGACTACTGGGACGTCTCCGGGCAGTTCGCACCCACCGACGGGGACGACGCCGGCCAGGCGTTCCGTGCCCGGCTCACCGGCCTCGGGGCCGAGCGCGTCGCTTCCGGCCGCGACTTCGACGACCGCGGCCGCCTCAAGGTCCGCACGGGCGTGGTGCAGCTCGACGAGGCGTCGGCGAACGCCGTCGTCGCGGGCCTGGCCGACGCCGCGTTCGCCGTCCGCTCGCTGGAGACCAAGCCGTACTCCCGCAAGCCGGCCGCGCCGTTCACCACCTCGACCATGCAGCAGGAGGCGGGTCGCAAGCTGCGCATGAGCGCGCGGCAGGCGATGCGCACCGCGCAGGCGCTGTACGAGAACGGCTACATCACCTACATGCGGACCGACTCGCCGTCGCTGTCCTCCGAGGCGACGGACGCCGCCCGGCGGCAGGCCGCCGAGCTGTACGGCCCCGAGTACGTGCCGGGCGCGCCGCGCCTGTACGCGCCGAAGAACAAGGGCGCGCAGGAGGCGCACGAGGCCATCCGCCCCGCCGGGGACTCGTTCCGCACCCCGGCCCAGGTGGCGCGAGAGATCTCCGGCGACCAGTTCAAGCTGTACGAGCTGATCTGGAAGCGCACCGTCGCCTCGCAGATGGCGGACGCCAAGGGGTCGACGGCCTCGGTGCGCGTCGCCGCGCGCCTCGGGGACGCCGCGGGCGAGCTCGCGGGGCGGGACGCCGTGTTCTCGGCGTCGGGCACGGTCATCACCTTCCGCGGCTTCCTCGCCGCGTACGAGGAGAGCACGGACGTCGCCGAGGGCGAGCAGGGCGGTGCCGCGTCGGCCAAGGAGACGCGCCTGCCCCGCATGGCCGAGGGCGACGCGCTGCGCGGCGACGACCTCGCCGCCGAGGGCCACTCGACCACGCCCCCCGCCCGCTACACCGAGGCCTCGCTCGTGAAGGCGCTGGAGGAGCTGGGCATCGGCCGGCCGTCGACCTATGCCGCGACGATCTCGACCGTCCAGGACCGCGGCTACGTGCGCACCAAGGGTCAGGCCCTGGTGCCGACGTGGCTCGCGTTCGCGGTCGTGAAGCTGCTGGAGGAGCACTTCCGCTGGCTCGTGGACTACGACTTCACGGCCGAGATGGAGGCCGACCTCGACCAGATCGCCTCGGGCAGCCGGGACCGCGTGGCCTGGCTGAACCGGTTCTACTTCGGCGACGGCTCGGGCGAGAGCACGGGCTGGGGCCTGCACGAGCTGGTCGAGAACCTGGGCGAGATCGACCCGGTGGCGGTCAACTCGGTGGAGATCGGCGAGGGCATCCGGGTCCGCGTGGGCCGCTACGGCCCGTACGTCGAGGACCTCGGCGCCGAGGTGGCGGAGGGCCAGAACCCGCCGCGCGCGTCGATCCCGGAGGACGTGGCCCCGGACGAGCTCACGGTCGCGGCGGCGCGCGAGCTGCTGGCCGCGGGCGCCGACGACGGCAAGCAGCTCGGCGTCGACCCGGAGTCGGGCCACCAGATCATCGCCAAGTCGGGGCGGTACGGGCCGTTCGTCACCGAGGTGCTCGACCTGCCCGAGATCGACCCGAGCCTGTCCGCGGCCGCGCAGAAGAAGGCGAAGGCCGCGCAGCCGAAGCCGCGCACGGCGTCGCTGTTCAAGGACATGTCGCTGGAGACGGTGACGCTCGACGACGCGCTGAAGCTGCTGTCGCTGCCGCGCGTGGTGGGTACCGACCCCGAGTCGGGCGACGAGATCACCGCGCAGAACGGGCGCTACGGGCCGTACCTGAAGAAGGGCACCGACTCGCGGACCATCGCGTCGGAGGACCAGCTCTTCACGATCACGCTGGACGAGGCGCTGAAGATCTACGCCGAGCCCAAGCGGGGCCGTGGTGCACGGGCTGCCACGCCGCCGCTGCGCGAGCTGGGCGACGACCCGACCACCGGCAAGCCGATCGTCGTGAAGGACGGCCGATTCGGCGCGTACGTCACCGACGGCGAGACCAACCGGACCCTGCCGCGCGACCTCACGCCCGAGAGCATCACGCCCGAGCGGGCGATCGAGCTGCTGGCGGAGAAGCGCGCGGCCGGCCCGGCGAAGAAGCGCCGCACCACCACGACGAAGACGGCGGCCAAGAAGCCTGCCGCGAAGAAGCCCGCCGCCAAGAAGTAGCCCGGCCCGGACGTTGTGAGCGGGAGATTGGCCCTGTTTCGACGCGAAACAGGGCCAATCTTCCGCTCACAACACGGTGGGGTGGGTGTCAGTCCCGGCGCTCGACGAGGTAGACGTGCCCGTCAGGACGGGTGACCCGCTCGAGCGTGCTTCGCAGCCGGGTGTCCCGGGCGATGTCCTCCGCCGTCGGGGGGATGGGTGGGGTCTTGCGGATCGAGGCCGGCCCGAAGAACGGCAGGAAGAGCTCGGTGACCTTCATGCCCCAGGTCCGGTCGTCGTTCTCGCGCCGTGCCATGCCGCTCCTCGCAAACACTTGGTGGGCCAACTGTTGGTGCACCAACTATAGGCCGGATCGTAGGCTGGGCGCATGCAGATGCCCGCCGACCCCCTCCGCCTCGAGGCCCAGGTGTGCTTCTCGCTCTCGGCGGCGGCGCGCGCGATGGTCTCGATCTACCGGCCCATCCTGGAGCCGATGGGCCTCACGCACCCCCAGTACCTCGTGATGCTCGGGCTGTGGCAGGACGAGCGGGCGGGCGCCACGACGACCGTCACCGGGCTGTCCGCGCGTCTCCTCCTCGACCCCGGGACGCTCTCGCCGCTGCTCAAGCGCCTGGAGCGGCAGGGCCTCCTGGAGCGGCGCCGGGCCAGCGGCGACGCGCGCGTCGTCGAGCTGCACCTCACCCCGGCAGGCCGCGACCTGCGCGCCGAGGCGGAGAAGGTGCCCGCGGCCGTGGTCGCGGCCAGCGGGCTGAGCCTCACGGAGCTGGAGCAGGTGCGCGACGTCGCGAACCGGGTGGTCGCCGCGGCGCAGGGCGTGCCCGCCTGAGGCCTGGGGCAACCGCTCCGCAGGCACGGGGCGACGGTGGTTTCATGAGCGAGGACCGCACAAGGACGTGCGGCCGCACCGCGCGGCCTCTGGCCGCCGGTGCCTCCACCACCCGGTCCGCCGCGCCGGAACCCGGCCGCGCGGGCCACGCCGGAGGGAACCACGCATGCTCCGTGGACGACGCAGAGCCACCATCCTCCTGAGCGGCGCGGGTGCGCTGCTCCTGACCGCCGCCACGACCCTGCCCGCGACCGCGGCGGCCGACCCGGACAACCTGCCCGGGGACGACACCATCACGCTGCCGATCAACGACAGCGCGGCGGGCGGCACCTACGACCAGGACTTCGAGCGCGTCTACGCGGGGGAGACCCCCGACGGCACGCCCGTGTACATCTACGTCCCCGCGGGCACACCGCTGGACGGCAGCGCGCCGACCGGGGTGGACAGCCTCGACCCGGCGTTCGACCACGACCCCGGCGACGACTTCGTGCCGTGCGGGGACCTCACCGCGGAGGACTTCACCCTCACCCAGGCGCAGATCGACTACCTCGGCGACGAGCTGTCGAGCCAGATCGTCGCCGTCGACGAGGAGCACTACGGCCCGATGCAGGCCGCCGACCCGGACGAGCCCGCCACGGACTCGCTGGTGATGGTCGTCTACAACGTGCAGGACGACCTGTACTACGACTGCGAGCAGGACTCGTACACGGCCGGCTACTTCGCCCCGGACTTCATCGACTCGGTGGGGATGAACGCCATCGTCGTCGACGCCTTCGACTGGCAGAACCGGCTCGGCGGCGCGGACGCGCCGTGGAACGACGACGACCCGGACAACGACCAGGCCGAGCTCTACGAGGGCGTGGTGGCCCACGAGCTGGAGCACCTGCTGCACAACTACAGCGACCCGGGCGAGCTGTCCTGGGTGGACGAGGGCCTGGCCGACTTCGCCGTCTTCCTCAACGGGTACGACGTCGGCGGCTCGCACCTGACCTACCACCAGGTGTTCTACGCCGACACATCGCTCACCCGGTGGGCCGGGGGCCTGCAGAACTACGGCGCGGCGTACACGTTCTTCCAGTACCTGTGGGAGCGCGCGGGCGGCAACGGCGACGGCACCTACACGCCCGACCTCACGTACGACGGGGCCGGCGGCGACCTGCTGATCAAGCAGATCTTCGCGAACCAGGCCGACGGCATGGACGGCGTGCAGGCGGCGATCGACGAGTTCAACGCCGCCACGGGAGGTGACCTGCCCGACGTCGCCACGCTCTACCAGGACTGGGCCGTGGCCGTGTACCTCGACGACGAGGACAGCGACGTGTTCGACATCAAGGCCGTCGACTTCGGCGACCCCGCGTTCACGGACTGGACGATGAACCTCGCGGACGACCAGTTCTGGGAGGGCCGTGGGTCGAACCAGGGCGCGCAGCCGAACGCCAAGTGGGACCGCCGCAAGAACGGGCAGTCGCCGGTCGCCGTGCCGTACGGGATCCAGGTGGAGCGGTTCCGCAACCCCGGGCCGCGCGTCACGGTGGGGCTCGACGGCGACGACACGACCGCCGTCGCGCCGCACTCCGGTGCCACGCACTGGTACGGCGGGTACGAGAGCCAGTCGGACAACGTGCTCGACGTCGCCACCGACGGTGCGGTGTCCAGCCTGGACTTCTGGACCTGGCACTTCATCGAGGAGGGCTGGGACTACGGCTTCGTCGAGGCGCAGGTGGGCGGCGAGTGGGTCACCGTGCCGCTCGTGGACGACTCCGGCGCGGTCGTCACGACCGACGACGACCCGCACGGCAACAACACGGAGGGCAACGGCCTGACCGGGACGTCCGGCGGCGCGTACTTCGTGGACGAGCCGGAGTACGTGCACCTGACGGCCCAGCTGCCGGCAGGTGCGACGGACGTGCGGTTCCGCTACTCGACGGACGCGGCCTACCTCGACACGGGGTGGTTCGTGGACGACGTGATGGTGGACGGCGCGACGGCTGCCGTGTCGTCCGAGGAGGGGCAGTGGTTCGAGACCACCGGGGTCCAGGACAACAACTGGACGCTCCAGGTGGTCGCGACGTGCGACCTCACCCCCGGCGTGACGAACTCCTTCGAGATCACCGACGGGGCCGGCAACTACGTGTACCGGCTCTCGGGCGACCAGATCTCGCAGGGCGGGTTCACGACGAAGTGCGCCAACGGCAAGCAGCGTGACTTCGCGACGCTGGTGTCCAACCTGCCGACCGGTGACCTGACGTTCCTCGACGCCGGGTACGTCCTGACGGTGCAGAACAAGAAGTAGCACCCGGCAGAGCCCTGTTGTGGGTACGAAAAGGGCGGGAATCCGAGGCCGGATTCCCGCCC
>NZ_JBSHCR010000049.1:0-32555 GCF_053615895.1 Isoptericola sp. NPDC055881 | reverse complement strand
TGGCGTGCGCGTACTCGCACAGCAGGAACGGCTTGGAGCGCTGGCGGGCGGCGTCTGCGGGGTCGCGTACGACGGCTCCCGCAAGGCCGATGGGCTCTACACGCAACCCCTTCTGAGAGGGGTCCTCGGGCGCGTTGTTGGCGTTGGTGTTGTTGCCTGACCTGCAACAACACGCGTCTGAGTGGGCGTCGCTCTCGGCCGGGGAGGGGGCCGGTATGTCGTCCTGGTGGATGCCCGGCCCGTTCCCTGCGGGTGTGCGCACGCCCGACCTGACGCGGATGCCGGCGGCCTTCAGCAGGGTGCGCACGGCCTTCGTGTCGGGCGCGCCGACCGCCTTCTGCAGCTCGGTGAGGAGGACGTGCCGGCCGTCGCCGGACAGCGTCCGCAGCGCGGCGGCGACGTCCGGGGCTTCCTCGGCCGCGGGCTCGTCCTCGTCGTCCTGGCGGCGGCGGGCGAACCACCGGGTGGCGCGCTGCCAGGCGAGGCACAGCAGTACGCCGACGACGACGTAGGCGGTCTCGGGGACGGCGGCGACCACTCCCCACATGGCGAGCAGCAGGACTGCGACGAGGACCAGGCGGGCGGTGCGCTCGCTCATCCCGCCGGCCTCGGCCTCGACGAGCGGCTGCTCGGTGTCCGTGGTGCTCATCCGAACACCCCGGTGAAGCCGCTGCCGAGGAGGTTGGCGCTCGACCCCAGCGGGATCGCGGCCACCCCGGCGACGTTGCCGGACAGGGCGATCAGGACTCCGGCAAGGCAGCCGAGGACGATCTTCGCGTTGGCCTGGCGGGGGCCCCACTTGAGTAGGCCGAGAAGGACGAGCGTGATCAGGAAGACGACGACGTACCCGCCGTCGGTGAGGACCAGCTGATTCGCGCGGGTGACGTCCGGGGCGTTGCCGCCGATCCCCCACACCAGCGCGGCGTAGCCGGCCACGTTGCCCGCCCACAGGGCGACCCAGGTGACACCGCCGAGGGCGGAGACGGAGCCGAGCGCTGCGAGGGCGGCGAGCATCCCGTACAGCACGGACAGGACGAAGGGGATCAGGGCTCCGAGCCTGCGCTTCTCGCGCATGACCCAGCGCATGACGAACAGGATGATGATGCCGACGCCGAGGGCGACGCCGCCGAGGTTGATGGCCATGTACGGCACAGCGGGGTCCTTCAGTGGAGGACGGTCACGGCGAGCGCGACGAGGGTGAGGATGAGCGCGCACGTCCCGGTAATGGGCGGGATGGTGCGCCGGTCGACGAGGGCGAGGCCGACGAGGGCGCCACCGGTGGCGAGGACGAAGAACGCGGCGAGCGCGGCGAGCCACATGGCGCGCCGCCTACTGCGCCGTGGCGGTGTCGTGGCTCGGGTGGCTCGCGCGCCGTACGGCGTTGGCGCGCCAGGTGGCGCGCCGCTGCTCAGCGGCGGTGTGGATGGCGCGCGCCACCGGCTCGGGCAGGCGGCCCGTGAACGGGTCAACGAGGATGTTCAGGTCCTGGACGAGCCACGCGGGCAGGTCGTGGATGAGCCGTGGCGCGCGGGGTGCGCCGCTGGTCGGCGGGGGTGGCGCGGCGTCCGGCTCGTCCGGCTCGTGGGGTGGCGCGTCCTGTGGCTCGTGGCGCGGCTCGTCCGGCTCGGTGCCCGGCTCGGCGGCTGGCGCGTCCGGCTCGTCCGTGGCGCGGAGGGCGCGCGCCACGGTGCTGTGGTGGATGCCGAGCTGGCGCCCGATGGCGCGGTGGCTCATGCCCTTGTCGGCGAGCTGGCGCACGGTGGCGCGGGTGGCGTCGTCGATCGGAGTGCTCATCGCGCGCCACCTCGCTCGGCGTGGCGCTTGGCCGCCTTGGTCTCCTCCTGGGCGAGCTTTTGGCGGAGGTAGTCGACGTTCCAGCCGAGGTCTGCGGGGTCCTCGTCGAGGGCCTTGCGCACGGTGAGAGCCCAGCCGGCACGCTCGACGAGGCGGGCCTCGTAGCCGGGGGCGTCGCACGGGAGGGTGATCGCGTCGAGGACGGCGGTGAGGAGCGCGCGCAGGTCGCGCACCTCGTCGGGGGTGGGCTTGGTGCTCATCGCGCACCACCTCGCTCGGTGCCCCGTGCGATGAGGAACGCGTCGTCGCGGTGGTTCTGGACGCGGCGGGCGGCGTTGCTCTCGTAGTCGGCGCGGCACAGCCGGTGCAGTTCGGCGAGGCGGGCGTTGGCGGCCGTGCGACGGATGAAGCCTCCGGCGACCAGCCGCCGGGGCGTGGGGGAACTTGCGGCCCCGACGGGGCGCGCGAAATGATCGGGCATGCCGACTCCTGCTCTGATCAGGATGTTCGGTAGAGGGTCGGGCGGCGCGCGCGCCTCCTCGGTGTTCCAGCACCGTGGAGAGCTGCTGTCCGGCCCTCGCTGTCTATTCGGTTGTGTACTTCTTGATCGCCTTCGCTACGGCGGTCCAGCTGAGGTTCAGCTGTTTCGCCAGGGCGTAGACGCTGCCGAGTTCGCCAGCCCCTTCCTTCAGGGCTTCCGCTCGTCGTCTGCGGGCCTGTTCCGCTTGGGCTTCGAGCTGTTCCAGCAACTCGTCCTCCGTGCGGATCCGGTCCCGCCATGGGGGCGTCTTCACCTCCCCAAGGGTATCGCATCCCCCGTTATGCGCAACCCCCCATTGCGTACTGCTCACGCGGCCTCGCTCGGCTGGAGCTGCTTCAGCAGCAAGTAATCCTTCGGCTGGTACTCGGTGCCGCACCAGCGGCACGTCAGCGTCGCCTCCCCGGGGTAGGAGCGCAGGACGGCCCCGCACACCTGGCCGTCGGGGAAGGCGGCGACACACAGTCCAATGCGTGTGCCGTGCTGGCGCTTGCGCTCCTCCGGGTCCTCCGGGTCGACGATCGTAAGCACGTCGCCCTCCAGGCCGCGCACCTCGACCGCCATCTCCCCGGCCAACGGCCAGCTGCTCGCGATCCAGTCCATGTTGATGGTGAGGGCGCGGGCGGCCACGGTGACGCGGCGGCCAATGTCGGCGGGGACGGCGGGGGTGCCCCAGCCGCGGTCGGCTTGCATGGCGGCCCGCCAGTCCTCGAGGACTCCGGCGATACCGCCGGCCGCGCGGAGGCTGAGCACGTCCTCGCGAGCGGGCAGCGGCGCCTCGCAAGGCCGGGTGCGCCCGTACTGGGGGCTGCCGCTGCTGCCGGGGGCGAGGAACGCCTCCAGCGCGGCCCAGAGCCGCGGCATGCGCTCCAGGCGCTGGGTGGTGGCGCGAGTGCAGCCGTCGCACAGGTAGCCGTGCTCCAGCTGCCGCTCGCACAGTCCGCAGTCGTTCACGGGGTGCTCTGCTCCTTCGGCTCCGGGAGGGCGGTCCGAATCGCCTCGACAGCGGTAGCGGTGCGGATCGTGTCCGGCAGCCGCTGCTCCCACGCGTCGGTCATCTGCCGCACGCGCTCGATGGCGGCCTCCGCCTGCTGGGTCGCCGCGCGTCGTTGCCCGGTCCGGCGCCGCTCAGCAGCCAGCTCGGCGGCGATCCGGTCGCGATCACGTTCGATCTCCTCGGCCTTGGCCTTCCACGTGGCGCGGCCGTTGATGATCTGCTCGACACGGCGGCGCAGTGCCACGCCCTCGGCCTCGCTGAGGACGCCGCGGGCGGCTCGGTCGGCGAGGACGCGGAGAAGGTTCAGCGGGTCGGTGGGCTCGGTCATCGTGCGCTCCGCGGGTCGTCGGGGATGTCCAGGCCGGCCACGATCGCGTCGAAGCGGGCGCGCTCGTTGGCGATGAACGCGGCGTCGTCGTCGCGGGCGGCGGCGCCGACGGGCACGTACCGGATGCGGGCCGTTCGGTGGCCCCAGCACCAGCCGGCGGCAAGGGCCAAGAGGGCGGCGAGGAGGTAGGTCACGGGTGCCTCTTTCGGGTGTGGCGGCGGATCGCGCGCCCTGCCCGGTGGAGGCCAAGCAGGGCGGCGCTGATGAACGGGCCTGCGACGAGGCCGAACGCGAGCGCGTAGGCGATCACGCGGCTTCCCGGTAGTCGTGAGCGGCTGCGCGCCTGCTGCGCGCCCAGGACGGGCGGACAGTGCGCCGCCACAGGGCGCGTGCGGCGGCCGTGAGGACGGCAATCGTGCCGAGGAGGGCGAGGGTGCCGGCCGCGGCGAAGACGGCGACCCAGGCGAGGAGAGCCCAGCCGAGCGCAACTGCGGTGTCGATGGCGTCGGCGAAGAGTTCGGCGCTGGACATCAGTTGCTCCTTGAGGCGGTGGCGGGGCGGCCGGCGGTGATGTGCCAGCCGAGCGCCTTGAGTTCGGCGACGACGAGGCGGGACAACAGGTCGGGGCTGGCTGCGGGGTGTTCTTGCATGACGGAGGCGATGACGGCGCGCACGGCGTCGGGGATCACGCGGCGGCTCCGTGGGGGCAGTGGCCGACGGTGACGCGGGCGGTCAGGGCGAGAACGTCGCGACGGCCGGTGGCGCGCTGGTGGTGGCCGCAGCCGCACAGCCAGTCCGCGACCGGGGTGTCGTCGCGGTCCAGGCCGCGGACGGTGAGGCCGGCCGGGATGCCGGACACGAGGGTGGGCTGCTCGCTCACGCGGCACCGTCCTCGGCGACCAGACCGCGCGACCTGGGGTCGCAGTGCGTGCAGTGGCACGGCCCCTCGGCGTAGGCGGGCGTCTGGCATTCCCTGATGTCCGTCCAGCCGGTGGCGTCGCTGATGACGAGGACGAGTTGCCCGCCCGCAGTCTTGCTGCCCAGGCGCATGTCCGGGCCGACGAGGCGGGTGTGGTCGTCGTCGTCCAGGAGCCCGGCGTCGACCAGGCCGTCGACGGCGGCCTTGAACGAGGGGTACCAGTTCGCGGGGTCGGCGCGGCCGGCGCGGGCCGGGCGGTAGTAGCCGACGATGCGGGCCCGCTCGAACAGCGCGTTGGGTTTGGCCGCGGCGAGCGCCTCCACCAGCGGGCGGTGCCCGGCCACGGCCTCGATGGCAGCCGCGCGGATCGTGCGGGTGCGCTCGGCGCGGACGTGGTGGTGGGTGCGCCGGTTCGCGTTCAGCAGCGGCAGCCCGGCGGGAAGTTCGATGGTGAAGGACTGGCTCACAGCAGGGTCTCCTGGACGGGTCGGGGTCGGCATTCGTGGTCGGCGAGGACTTGATGGGTGCAGGCGGTGGCGTGCCAGCGGTCGCGCCAGCGGATGCGCGCCGGGAGGTGCTTGTGCTGGACGAGGCACCACAGGAGCCGTCCGGCCGGCGCAGTGGCCGGGTCGACGGGGTGCGGGTCGGCGCGGACGTCGACGGCGGCGACGCGGTCCGCGGTGCGGGCGACGATCGTGTCCGCTTGGCAGCGGGGGCACGGCTGGTGCCGGGGGCGTTGGGCGGAGGCCTCAGCGCGGGCGGCGACGAGGTGCGCGGGCAGGCTGGCCATCAGGCGCCGCCGAAGGGGTGCGAAGGGGTTGCGAAGGCATGTGCGAAGGGGTGCGCGAAGGGGTTGACCTGCGGTGCGAAGGGGTCGAAGGGGTTTTGCGCTGCTCCCCTTGCATAGAGGCACTGCTGGTTTTCCTTCTCCTTATGTGCGTGGGCGTAGAAAAACCCCTTCGACCCCTTCGACTTGCAGGTCAAAGCCTTCGCAGACCCCTTCGCAAACCCCTTCGCAACCCCTTCGCACCCCTTCGCAGACCCCTTCGCACGGCCGGTCATCGGGCACCTCCGAGCAAGGCCATGGCGAGACCGAGCGTCACGGCGCGGCGGGTCCTGGAGTCCTTGGACTGGGCGTAGCCCTGCTCCTGCAGGCGGACGGTGAACGCCTTCATCGACATGGGGTGCCGGATCCCGGCCTTCTCGGCCCACGTCTTGTAGCTGCCGTACAGATGGCCGTTCTCGGTGACGGCGTCGGCGACGTCGTCGGTCTCCTCTTCCAGCCATGTGGCGAGCGGGTTGGACTGGGCGATGTGCTCGCGGGTCTTGGCGGTGACGGACTCGGGGACGGCCAGGCCTTGCTTCTGCCAGTCGAGGCAGCCGCGGATGGCCCAGTTGAGGACGCCTGCCGCTTCGCGGGCGAGGATCTTCTCGGCGAGGCCCTGGATCCGCTTGGCCGGCGGGACGATGACGTCCCAGCCGATGTCCTGGAGGCGGCGGGCCATGCTGTGGCTGCCGGACACGTCGGGCAGGTGGTTGGTCGCCAGGTGGATCTTCCCGACGGGCTTGAACTCGAAGAACTCGGCGTTCAGGAACCGGGCGGACACGGGGTCTTCGCCGGTGAGCCGCTTGACGAGTTCCTCGTCGAGGGGCTTGCCGCGGCCTTCCGCGTTGCGGCCGGTCTCGGACGTCGACAGGAGCCGTTTGCCGACCATGCGGGCGATGTCGTTGGGGATGCCGCCGTCGCCGTGCTTGGCCATCAGGGTGGAGGCGGGCACGGCCTGGGCGTACTCGCCGAGGAGGCCCATGACGACGCGCATGAATACGCCTTTGCCGTTCTGGCCCTCGCCGTGGTGGATGAACATGACCTGCTCGCCGGTGCAGGCGGTGACGCTGTAGCCGACGACGCGGGCGAGGTAGGCGCGGCGCTCGAGGTCGGGCATGACGCCGTCGAGGAACTTGTCCCACATGGGGCAGGTGGCGTTCGGGTCGTAGCAGATCGGGGACTGCTGCATGAGGTAGAGGCCGCGGTCGTGGGCGCGGAGGTCGCCGGTGGTGAGGTCGACGATGCCGTTGGCGACGTTGAGGAGCATCTCGGGCTTGTCGAAGGCGTCCATGGTGGTGTGGACGGCGGGGTAGGCCTGGAGGACTTCGCGGGCGGCGGCGAGCTTGGGCCGCATGCGCTGCTTGCGGGCCCAGGCGAGGAACTGTTCGTGCTGGCTGGCGGTTTCCTTGCCCTTGTCGTCGGTGACGGGCTCGTCGCTGTAGTTGGGGGCTTCGTCCTCGAGCTGGTTGATGGTGTCGACGACGCGGGTCCACACGCCGGTGTTGGCGGCCTTGAGGTTCCAGCGGCCTTTGTCGTAGTAGGCCCAGCGTTCGATGTCGGCGAGCCATCGGATTTCGCTGCCGTGGCGGTCGATGACGCGTTCGGCGTTGCCGAGGTCGTCCCATTCGCGGGCGGGCATCGGCACTGGGGTGGGGGCGGGCTCCTCGGTGGGCTCGGTCCAGCCGCTGGTGGCCGTCTGCGGGGCGGGGGCGGACTGCGGGGGGAGGAGTCCGGCGAAGGCGTTGCGGTCGCGCGCGGCGGGCGGCCAGGGGGTGCGCGGGTGGGCCATGCCAGCGGTGAGCCCCGAGTTGATGGTGGGCATGGCACGATCGTCGGGATGGCCGCCCGCGCGGGCCGCGGCAAGCAGCGCCTGCCGGGCCTCGGCCTCGGTGAGGGCTCCGGCGCCGACGAGGGTGCCGATGTTGAAGGCGCTGGTGTTGATCTGGTTGTTCTGGTCGCCGTCGGCGGCGCGGGCGATGGCGTCGCACTCGTCCTGGACGGCGCGGCGGGTGTAGGCGTCGAGCTGCGCGGGCGGCAGCTGCAGCGCCGGGGCGGGGCCGGCCGCGACCGGGGCGGGTGCGGGCTTGGTGGTGAGGGCGGTGAGGAGCCAGGTGGGCGCGGCAACCGGCGGCCGGTCGGCGTCTTCCAATTCGTAGACGACGCCGGTGGCGTGGACGGAGCCGGGGCCGATGACGTAGGCGTTGCCGGCGCGGACGTCGCCGTCGAAGCGGCCCTTGAGCGTGCCGAGGCTGTTGCCGAGCTTCATGCTGGCGGGCGCCCAGTAGTAGTCGTGGTGGCCCTGCGCGGTGTGCACGCGCATCGTCGGCGTGTGCCGGTGGCCGAGCGCGGCGGCCGCGTCTTCGATGGCGCCGGGCCGGTCGGAGTCGATGACGAGGAGCTGCTCGCCGTCGGGGCCGGTGCAGGCGCCGACGGCGACGCCGACGTTGCGGAGCTGGGTGCCGAACTGGGCGCGGGCCTGGTGTTCGTCGAGGGTGTGGCTGCGGGTGAAGGCGACGGCGGGGTGCTTGCCGCGCTGGGTGCAGGTGGCGGGGTCGTGGCCCTGGCCGATGCCGATGCAATGGAGCAGGCCCGGGTGGTCCACGGGGAAGACGGCGAAGCCGTGGCGGATGAGCCACAGGGCGCCGTCGAGTGGCGTGTCGCGGACCGTGGTCGTGCTCAACGGGTGTGCTCCTCGGGTTGGTTGGGCGGGGCCCGCCCGCCGCGGGCGGGGAAGGACGGCGGGCGGGCTCGGGGGAAGGCGGTCAGCTCAGGTCGGGGACGCAGAGCCAGCCAGGCCCAGCGAGATCGGGGAGCGTGCCGTAACCGAGGGCGTCGACCGCGGCGGCGAGTTGGTGATTCCAGTCGGCGAGCTGCTCGGGCGTAACGGTCTCGGGCGTGACGTGCTTGTACGTGCCGAGCTCGACTTCGTCGCACTGGGTGGTGAGGAACAGCTCGTCGGCGTCGTAGTTGCCTGCGGACAGGTATCCGACCTCGGGGCACCGGTCCTTGAGCGACTTGAGTTCGGCCTCAATGCGGTCGTTCTCGGCCCACGGGTGGACGCCGTCCGGAAGCGGAACGTGGACGCCGTAGGCGAAGTAGGTGGAGTGGTACATGCCCATGGGTCACGCCTCCTTGCTGGCGGTGTCGTTGGCGATGGCGGTGAGGTGGGCGGTGCCGTCGGCCTGGTTGGCGGCGAGGTTCATGGCGTCGACGAGTTCGGGGTAGGCGGCGCGGAGGCGGGCGGTGTGCTGGAGGTCGGCGGCGTCGATGGTCTGCATGAGCAGCTCGGTGAAGCGGCCGGGCCGGAAGCCGCCGGGGCGGCCGTAGTGCCACAGGACGTGGCGGGCGGTCTCGCTGCCGATGGGCGGTGCGGTCTGCATGCGGTGTTCCTCACGGGCTGATAGGCAGGCGGATCAGAGGGCGTTGGCCATGACGCTGGCCAGGCGGGTCATGAAGGCAATGCGGGCCCGGTCGTCGATGTCGGGGCTGAAGGCGCAGTGCAGGCGGACGAGGGGCGTGTCGTCGCCGTCGACGGTGAGCGTGTGGTCCTCGGGCTCGAGGCCGTCGGCGCCGAGGTCGACGGCCCACTTCGAGACGTCGGCCGCGCCGTTGATCAGGGCGTGGATCTTCCGCTGGACGGTGTTGTACGCCTCGCCGCTGTCGGCCTCGAACGGGAGCAGCTCGCTCCACGTCTTGCCGCCGTCCTCGTGCTCAGTGGAGGCGACGATGTCGTCGTCCATCTGCTCGCCGACGCACATGAACTCGGGGTCCTCGGTGAGCGTGGCGTGCTGGGCTGCGGCTTCGACCCGCAGGTCGTCGTCGGTGTATGGCTGATCGGTCACGGCCGATCTCCTTCTGCTGGTTGGGCCGCCCGCCGTCGCGGCTGGTCAGCGGCGGCGGGCGGTGGCTGGGCGGGCTTAGAAGGGGGGCTCGTTGCCCTGCTGCGGGGCGGCGTAGCCGGGGCCGATCTCGCCGGTGACGGCGTTCACGCCAGCCGGGACCGCGGGCGGCGGGGCCTGGTACTGCGGGGCGGCGGCCGGGGCGGCGTACTGCGCGGGCGCGGCCTGGGCGGCCGGGGCGTTCAGCTCGGACTGGGCGGCGGGGATGTAGCGCGCCGTGTACTGCTTCGGTGCGGAGAAGCCGCGCTGCTTCTGCTCGCCGTCGTGGGTGTAGGTGACGGCGAGGGTGCCGCCGACCTCGAGGCCGCGGGCGCCGGCGGCGCGGACGGCGTCGGCGACGGCGTTCTTCATCTGGCCCTTGACGAAGATGCGGCGCTTGCCGTCGTCGTCCTCCAGGGCGTGGTCGCGCTGGTCGGTCTGGACGGTGACGACGAGCTGCATCATCGGGTCGCCGTTGTTCCAGAACTTCTTCTCGCCGGTCTGGATGTCCCGCTGCTGTTCGACCTTGGGCTGTTCGGTGATGCGGCCGCCGACGGTGGTGCCGGGGGTGGGGAACTTGGCGGTGGGTGCTCCGCCGCCGCCCATGAGGAAGCTGTTCGCGTCCATGCTGATGCTCCTTCGCTTATGCGATGAGGGATTCGAAGCCGTGCCGCGGCGCGGCCGACTGCTGGATGCCGGGGCAGCCGACGCTGGGGTCGGTGCTGCCGGGCTTGAACCACTCGCAGAACCGGCACTTCGCCAGTTCGTCGGTGGGGATCTGGGACCACCAGTCGGGGCCGTAGTCGCTGAGAGCGGCTTCCGAGCTGGCGATGCGCTGCTTGATGTGGTCGAGGCGGGCGAGCCCGTCGAGGGCGACCTGCCGGTTGTACGGCTCGGTCCAGACGTGGACGCGGAGTTCGTGGTAGCGGGCGACGAAGCAGATCGCGACCCGGTTCACGGTCTCGCCCGCGTTCTCCTGGCCGAGCCCGTACAGGTGGGCCTGGATGCGGTACTGAGGGCCGGGCCCTTTGCGCCGGTAGTCGTCCTGCGTGCTGTGGCCGACGAGCTTCCAGTCCCAGACGGTGCCGGTGGCGCGGTCGAACAGGTCGGTGCTGCCCGCGATGACGGCGGCCTCGATCGGGGAGGCGTGGACGGTGACCCGCTCTTCGATCTTGTAGCGGGGCCGGCCGTCCGGGAGCGCTGTCTGGCGCCGCTCGAAGGCTTCTTCCATCCAGGTGTGGAATCCGGTGCCGATGATGCTCGCGGCCGGGTCGCTCGCGGCGGCCGCGCGCGGCCAGTCGAGCAGCTTGTACGTCAGGCGCCGCTCGCACGGGTCGCCGACCTCGCTGGGCCCGAGCCGCTTCTGGAGCGACCGGGGGGCGTTGTGGGCGGTGTCGACGATGAGGCCGGCGATGCGCTCGGCGAGCATCTCGCCGACCTCGTCGCTGCCGCTGGTGCTGGCCATGGTTACGCCACCACCGCCGTCCGGGCGCCGCCGTACACCGGGGTGGCGTTGTGCTCGCGCCAGGGGAGGACTGACTTGAAGGGCTGGCGCCAGGCGATCGGGCCGTGACACTTGCGGTACGGGTCGTGGAACCACTCGCGACGGAAGGACAGGCGGCGGCAGCCCGGGCACTGAATCTGCGGGCCGAACTCGCGGCCCATCTCGCTCTCGAAGGCGTCTTGCCGTTCGAACTCGTCGAGCCTGCGTACCTCGTCGGAGCCGTTGGTCGGCGTCTCCTTGCTGAGGTCGGTCTCCCACGAGTCGTCGGCCGCGTTCAGCAGGGCGTTGTCCTCGCAGTCGGCGTCGACCCAGAGGACGTAGGTCAGCGTCCGCTCGATGACGACCGGGAACTTCCGCTCCCCGACTCCCCACACGCGGGCCTCGCGGGCGGCTTGGTCGAGCAGCGCCTCAACGGCCGGGTCGGGGTCGGCCGGCTCGGGCCGCGACCACTTCTTGTCGAAGTACTCGTGGTCGCCGGTGTGCCCGAGGTCCAGGCGGCACTCCTCGTAGGAGCCCTGCGGGTATGGCTCGTTGCACTTCATGAGGCTTCCTTGCTGGTCTGGTTGTTGAGGCCGAGGGCGTCGAGGAGGAGCCGGAGGTCGCCGCGGTCGCGGGCGGCCTTGAGGACCGCGCGGGATGCGGCGGCGCGCTCCTCGCGGGTGGTGTCTGCCTTGGCGGTGTGCAGGTGGTCGCTGCCGCGTTCGACGTTCACCGGGCGCCGCCCCCACGGGTGTTGAGGGCGTAGTGGCGGTTGTCGGGGTCGTCGACCAGCACGAGGTGTCCGGCTCGCTGCAGGGCGGTGAGGTCGTGGCGGGCGGTGCCGCGCTGCACTACGCCGGGGTCGGTCAGCGCGTAGAGGCTGAGGACGCGGTGGGTGTTCCAGGCGCCGCCGTGGGTGCGGATGGCGTCGAGGAGTCGGGCCTGCCGCTCGGTGAGCCCTTTCGCTTCCTCGCGGGCCACGTCGTCGTCGCTCGCGTGGTGGTGCAGCAAGCGCCGGACCTCGTCCATGTCCGCGTCGTCGACGCGAACCACGGTGCGGAGGGTGCGGACGAGCTGCCGGTACATGGCCAGCTCGCCGGGGTACGCCTCCGCGTCCATCTCGAACTCGGCCACGGCCGAGCGGATCAGGTCGTCTGCGGTCAGGTCGTGCAGCGCAACACCGGTGCCGTAGGCGTCGGACAGGGCGCGGCGGATGTCGTCGAGGGCGCTCATCGCTCGCACCCCCGAACCACGGCGATCGAGCCGAGGACGTACAGGGCGAGCGCGGCAAGGGTGACGGGGAGCGCGATCACTGGGCGGCCCTCGTCTCTTCGCGCAGGGCCTGCGTGGGGGCGATGCGGCGGGTGATGCCGTCGGCCTCGGCGGCGGCGTCCTCGCGCTGTCCGGCGAGGAGGGCGCGCAGGCGCCGCACCTGCGGCTCGACGTTCTCCTCGAGGGCCGTGGCCTTGTCGGTGAGCGCGTGGGCGATCGGGTCTTCGTCGACGGGCCGGTCCTTGGCGACGAGCAGCTCTTCCAGCTCGGCGACGCGGGCCCGCAGCTCCTGGCGGCCGCGCTGTGCCGACGCGAGCGCCAACCGCAGCCGCGCGTTGTCCTGCTCTTCCTCCCACCGAGCAAGGCAGGCGCCGGTGATGTCGTTCCGCAGCTGCTCGTGCTCGGCGGCCTGCTGGGGCGAGTTGAGGAGGCGGGCGGAGTCGAGGGCGAGGATGACGCCGGCGGCGGCGTTCACGCTGCGGGTGGCCATGCCGGACTCGCTTCGACGCGGCAGGGGGTGGTCTGGGATGATTGCGGTCACGGTGACCTCTGCTTTCTCTGCTGTGTAGGGGCGCCGGTCGTGGGGTCGCTCGGGCCGGGAAGCTGTGAGCGGCCCTTCGGCGCGTTCAGGGGTTCAGGCGGTCCGCGCGAACGGCTTGACCGCGTGCCGCTCGTTCTGGCGGCGCAGGTCCTCGGCGGTGAAGGTGATGCGGCCGCCGTCGCGGTGGTGGTGCACCTCGCGGCGGTAGCAGCGCTCCTTCAGGACGCGGACGCTCCGGTACGGCAGGAGCTGCCGGGCGACGACCTCTTCGGGCGTCCACCGGCGGAACTCGGCCTCGTCGGTGCTGGGGTCCGCGATGCGGCGGACGATCTTCGTGGCCTTCACGGTCACGGCTTCTTCTCCTCTTCGGCGATCAGGTCCTCGTCGACCCGGAGGGCGGTGGCGACCTTGCGGACCTGCTCAGTTCCGGTGTCCTGGATCTGCTCACGCTCAAGGCGGGAGAGGTAGCCCCTGTTCAAGCCGGTCTGCGCTTCAAGCTCAGGCAGGCTCATTTTCCGTGCACGTCGGATGTCCCGGATGAGTGGTCCTCTTGGCTTCACGCCTACATTCTGAGCACACCTTGGCTACGGACGCAAGCAGCCTGCCTACACTCTGGGCACAGATTCTGTGCTTCTGGCCTATGCCAGTGGCAGCCGATAGGGGCGGTATGCAACTCGTGAGACGTAAAAGGCTCAACAACGCGCAGGTCAAAGCGCCGAAACTTGGCTACGCGCATGCAACCTGATGGGGCATGATGGAGACTTATGGATGAGGCAACGAAGCGACTGGGAACTGAGCTGCAGGCTGCCCGCGAAGGCCGGCGCCCCCGGCTCACCCAGCCCCAGGTAGCGGAGCACCTGGGCGTCAGCCGGACCACGATCCAGAACATCGAGGCAGGCCGCTTCCAGCGGGTCAACGCGAACATCCGCGACTACGCGCGCCTGCTCGGCTGGCCCGAGGGCGCCGCCGAGCGCGTCATGGAAGGCGGCACGGTCCGCCCGCCCGACGAGCCGCCGGCCACCGCGGAGCCGTCCGCCCCGGCCGCGCTCGGCCTCTCGCCCGCAGTGGAGATGGAGCTGCAGGCCGGCGAGACGCTGGAGTCGAACGTCATCAACCTCGGCCCGGACGAGGACGACGGGCACATCATCGTCGTCCTGCAGAGCCGCAAGGGCGCGACGCGGGAAGAGATGGCACGGGTCGCGGCGCGCTACCGCAAGGCCCGCCGGTACCTCCAGAGCATTGCTTCTGAGACTGATGAGGTTGCAGAGCCCTAAGAAAACAGTGCTGCCCTAGTGTGCTACCGCGCAAAGTGTGGTTGCATGCACGTACCGTCACCGGGAGGGGGGGACCACTCGGCGGATCGGGGCATTACATGTTTGCGCGAGTGGTGCGACGCAGTGGGAACTACTTCACGCCGCACATAGGTGATCAGCCCTCCGGGCTCGTCGTCTGGGTCCACGAAGACGACGTCACGGAGGAAGGCCGGAAAGCGTTCGAGGACGCGCTCGCCGAGCAGATGCAGCGTTGGGAGCCGCGTTCCCCGGGAAGCCCCCGCGGGCGCCAGATTCCCTTCACTATGGATCGACGACAACGCATCGAGCACGACATTCCGCTGATCGTCGAGGACCGGCCCGACTTCATCCACTACACCGTCCGGGCTTCGCTCATCACCGAGCGAGCGGCCCGGGCGCTCACCCGCGCCCAGTCCAAGGAATCAGCGAACTGGCAGCGCAGGCCTGCGCGGCGGACCAGCCGCACGGCGATCTGAAGGGGGAGGGAGCGGGGCAATGGCCTTCGCAGAGAAGGTGTACAAGGTCCGGAACGGCAAGCAGACCAAGCAGTTCACGTGGCGCTCGAGGTACAAGAAACCGGACGGCACCTGGGGGTCCGAACCTGGTTTCGCCACCAAGAAGTTGGCCGAGGAGTGGGGCGACGAGCAGGAGCGCCTCATCAAGGCCGGCACATGGATTGACCCCGACAAGCGGGCCACGACGTTCGGCGAGTTCGCCGAGGCGTTCATGGCGGCCCGCCGTAAGCGGGGGCGCACGGTCGGGACCCGGTGGGACCGGCTGGACAACCACATCCTGCCCAGGTGGAAAGACGTGCCGCTGGGCGCCATTTCGTGGTTCGACGTCGACTCCTGGCAGCAGAGCATGACGGTGGAGGACGTTACCCGCGGGCACTGCGTGTCGCTGATGTCCACCATCATGACGGCGGCTGTGGACGCCGGGTACATCACAGTGAACCCGTTGTTCGGCCGACGCCGCACCCGCGACACGTCGGGTGAGGCGGCCTGGACGAAGCCACCGAAGGTCCGCCGGGATGGCGGGGCCCGCCCGGAGGATGCCGTGCTCGTCGCGGAGCGCCTCGGGCCGGCCATCGGCGTGCACGTGCTGGCGACGGCGTTCACGGGCCTGCGCTGGGGCGAGGGCCTCGGACTGCATCGGGACAACGTGCTGCTGATGCGGCGCCAGCCGTGGGGCGCGGGCGAGTTCGTGTGCCCGATCCTGCGGGTGGTCGAGGAGTATGCGGAGTACCAGGAGCGCGACGAGCGGGGCCGTAAGAAGGGGTACGTCCTGAAGCTGGAGCCGACGAAGAACGACGGCTCGACGCGCGACGTGGACGTGCCGCCGTTCCTGGCCGTGCTGCTGCGGAACCACCGTCAGGACTGGCCGCACGAGCGGCCGTTCAGCACGCCGAGCGGGACGCCCTGGCGCCGGGGGAACTGGTCACGGTCTTTCCGGCCGGCGTGCGACGGGCGTGAGGAGCGGTCGAAGCGGCAGGGCGTCGCGTACCGGGCGGCGTGGGAGCCGATCCTGCCGGGCTTGGACATGCGGGCGTTGCGGGCGCTGCACGACACGATGCAGTCGGAGATCGGTGTGAAGGAGCCGCTGGCGTTCGAGGCGGCCGGTCACCGGCGGCCCGGCATCAAGCGGCACTATCAGCGGCCGACTCCGGCGATGCGCGCGGAACGGCTGGACGGGCTGGAGTCCGTATTCTGGAAGGCGATGGCGAACGTGGGGCTGCGCACGCTGTGGGGCCGCGTGGACCTGATGAAGCATCCCACGGAGTTGATCTCCTAAATCTCTCCTAAATGATCTTGACCGGTACTCCCCCGGCAGGTGCCATCAGGGAAGACCAGCGGCTAGAGAATCCCTCTCCTAAAGCGGGTGTCGCAGGTTCGAATCCTGCCGGGGGCACACTGTTGATCAGGGCAAAGGCCCCGGTTTCCCCAGGTCAGATGGGGGCCGGGGCCTTCGTCGTGCGGTCGCACTCACTCTGACTACACACTCACTACGGGCTGACTACACACTCACTACGGGAGTTGGTCTCCTAAATATCCCCTAAATGATCATGGCGTTGCTGCAGGTCAGCAGACGAACCGGGCGCCCCTGCGCTCCCACTGGCGGGAGGGCAGGGGCGCCCGGAGTGCCGGACCGTACAGAGGGGGGGACCACTGTGTGAACGGTCCGGCACGGCTGGTTTGCCCGGTCAACACCATGTCTAACAAACGGATGCCGACCTGGTCATTCACCCGTTCGTGTGAACACCCGTTCGAATATGCACACTACACACAGCCCTGCGGCATATGCCAGAACCGCAAGGCTACGGGTCGAACTTGATGGAATGTCACGCCATGCGGACCGGATGCCCCGTGTCCCACGGTGCATGCCGGTCAATCAAGATCGGAAAAGGCGGAACGTATTCCGCAGACACATGATCACGCGGCATCGACGTTTGTCGAGTGCTTGCCCTGCCCGACGACGATGACGACAGCTGGCTCTCCGAGGTCCATCAGGCCATCGGGGACCGGGTGCGCGCCGAGCGGCTCCGGCAGAACCTGACCCAAGACGCTGTGTGGCAGGCCGCGCGCATCGATCGGCGGACGCTGCAGCACGTGGAGGCCGGCCGGGACGTGAAGCTGTCCACGCTGGCGCGCGTCGCCCGGGTCCTGGGCGTGCCGCTCGCCGACCTTGTGCGATGAAGCGGCCCCGGCCGGTGTGGACACCAGCCGGGGCCGCAGCGCGCAAGGGTCAGGCGCCGAGCGTGCCCACCTTCACCGCGCCGAGGAACGTGGTCCAGGCGCGTGGGCGCCACGGCTGCGGCGCCGCGGGGACGGTCCTTGGTGTCCCGGAAGTACGCGCCGGACGACGTCTTGGCGACCTCGATGCAGGCGCCGTTGCCGGTGCTGTAGCTCGACACGTGCCAGGGCAGAGTGGTGCTGTCCATGTGTTGCCTTTCTGGTGGTTGTTACGTGATGGGGCCCCGTCCCCGACGGGGGGCGGGGGCGGGGCCCCTGCCCGTGCCCGGCCTGCGTTCTTGCCGGGTCCGGGAGTTCAGTGGCGGCACCGCGGGCACCGGCACGGCGGCCACGCCGAAGTCAGCGCGAACGGGTCAAGCGGCTCATCAGCCGTCACGCACACCTCGTCACGCCGCTCGATGATCTCGCCGTCGTGGATACGGGTCACCCGCATCGTCATCAGCCGCATGGGCGCCTTGCCGGCCTGCCCGGCGCTCACTGCTCGCCCCGGTGCGCGGTGGCACGATGCCGGCGGAGCCACACCCGGCAGTCGATCGCCCGCGAGAGGTCGCCCGCCCGCTCCGCGCTGGCCTCCTCGACTTTGAGTCGTCGGCATTCGGAACACCCGGGCACTGCCGGCGTCGGCGCTTGTGTTCTACGATCCATGCGTCACTGCTCCCTATGTAGCGGTGGCCACACCCCCCGGGCCCTGCCAGGCCGCGGGGGTTTCTTGTGACCCAGACCATACCGCGCCTTACCGAGGGTTGCCGAGGGGTCCTGCGGTCGCGCGGCATGGTGCGGGAACCTACGGTCGCCGGTATGAGCGCTGATCTCGACCGGACGCGGGCGGTATGGAGGCAGGCCGCGCAGATCGTCATCGGCCGGATCAAGGACGGCACCTATCCGCCCGGGACCCGAGTGCCCTCGACGCTGGAGCTGGCAACCGAGCTGGGGGTCGCGGCGTCGACGAGCCAGAAGGCGCTCGCCTATCTGCGTCGTGAGGGCTGGTTGCGCGGCGAGACCGGGATTGGAACCTTCGTCGCCGACCGGCCGCCCCTCGACGGCTGAGCGCGCCCAGGTGCCGGCGGACGCCACGTCAGGCCCTCGCTATCCGTGCCGCTGCCGGGGACACTTGTAATATGCAACTTACCTTTCAGCAGGCTGGCTACCGTCTCGTCACTGATCTGCCGGAGGAGATGCGGCCGTGGCGTGACCGGCCGACCAAGTGGGAGAACGTCTCCCCCGCAACCGGCACCTATCATCTCGACTCTGGCGGCGTGTACCTGTACTACCCGGACGTCGGCAGCGCCGGACTCGACCACCCCGTGGGTCAGGCGCAGTTCGGGCTGGGCTGTATCTCCAGCTACCGCGCGGAGACGGACCCGGCTCGCCGGGCGGTGTTCCTGACGCGGGCGAAGACGCAGGCGGACCGGCTCATCGCCAAACGGCTTGAGGCCCGGGGCAGCTGGTGGTTCCCGTACCCCTTCCCGTTCACGCACGCCGTGCACACCGGTGTCTCGTACAAGGCGCCGTGGTATTCGGGGATGGCGCAGGGCGAGGCCATCTCCCTGTTCGCGCAGCTGTCCCAGCTGGACGGCGTCTGTGGCGAGGACCGGGCCAGGTATCTCGCGGCGGCCGACGCGGCGTTCGCGTCGCTTCAGGTCGCGGACGACGGCTACCCGTGGGCGGTCAACGTCGACGGCGCTGGCTATGTGTGGCTTCAGGAGTACCCGGGCAGCGAGCCGGGCACCGGCGACTACACATACAACGGGATGGTCTTCGCGATGTTCGGGTTGTGGGACTACTACGTCGCCACGGGCAGCCAGGATGCGGCAGCCCTGTACGACGGGTGCGCGACCACCATCGCCAGGTACTTCCCTCAGCTGCGGAACACCAAGTGGGCCTCGCACTACTGCCAGACGCACCGGATACCCGCGCCCTCCTACCACCAGCACCACATCAACCTGCTGCGGCAACTGCATTGGCAGACTGGCAGCCCGGACTTCGCCGACCACACGGATCGGCTCGTCGACGACTACCCGGCCAGCGTGACGGGCACGGTCCAGTTCGCGGCCGGCACGCACACCCTGTACCGGTACGACACGGCTGCGGACGGCTCCTGGGTGGAGTCCAGGGCGGACAAGGTCTTGGAGACCAAGTCGGTGACGTTCAGCCGGGCGACGCAGGCCCCGGCGTCGATGCGGCGCCGGATCCAGAACCGGGGCATCTACTACCGGATCAGCGCGGGCCCGTATGAGGGCTGGTGGGTGGGCGAGGCATGGCCCAACTCGCACCTGCTCGGGCAGTACCTGACGACCCTGTACCGGCCCACCCGCACGGTGACGTTCCCCGGCGGCAGCGTGCCGGTGGACACGTACAAGGTGGCGACGGACGGCACGGCGACCATCAGGACGGTGTCCTTCGTGAACCCGTCGAACGCGCCGACGGACCGGCGGGCGATCGTCAACGGGCGGCCGTGCTTCCAGATCACGGCGGGCGGACTGACCGGGTACTGGGTGCCGGCGGTATCGGTGACGGTCAACTCCTCGGGGCCGACCGGCTAAGGGCTGCGGTAACGACGAAGCGGCCCCGCCCTCCCGAAGGAGGACGGGGCCGTGGTCATGGGTACTGGCGGCGGTGCGGGTCGAGGCCTAACGCCTCCGGGGTGTTGCCGTTGCCGTTGTTGCCGGGCTGGTTCGGCGGCGGGGCGCCGTCCCGCCTGCAGACGAGCGCGTCGGCATCCCATGACGGCGCCTGCAGGCTGTACCCGTCGGGGCATGCCTGCCCGGCCCTGCCGTCCTTGCCGTCGTGGCCGTCCCTGCCGTCCTTGCCGGGCGGTCCTGCGGGTCCTGCGGGTCCTGCGGGTCCTGCGGGCCCTACCGACCCTGCCGACCCCGCCGGGCCTGCTGGACCGGTCACCGTAGCGCCGGGCTCGCCTTGCCCGCCGGACGGTCCTGCAGGGCCGGGCGAGCCGGGCGGGCCCGTCGCACCCGGCCGTCCTGGCTCGCCCTGCGGACCGCGAGGCCCGGCCGGGCCCGGGATTGGCACAGGCACCTGAGCACGCGCGGGCAGATCATCGACCGCCCGCGACGGGTCCGGCGCCGCCGGCGTCCCTCCCCCCGCTTTGATCTGCGAGCGCAGCACCCGCACATCCGTCGCCAGTGTGGCCACGGCGTCCCCGCGCAGGTCCGCCTCGGCGGCGAGGTCATCCGCCCGGCGGTCTCCCGCGTCGATGCGTAGCCACACGAGGACGACCGCACCTGACAGCACGAGTAGCACGGCTGCGACCGCGAGGAATCGCCATTGCTGTACGTGGAGCGGCCTCGCGTGGCGACGTGTGTTCACGTGGGGTGTCCTCCCAGCTCGACGATCTGTGCGCGCAGCCGCGTGTTCTCACTGCTGAGTTCGGTGATCTGCCGCTGTAGTGCCGCCTTGTCGGCGCGTTCGCTGGCGAGTTCGGCGTAGGCGGCGGCGAGCTGCCGTTCGTTTTCGACGAGCCGGTCGCGCAACTTGTCGCGTTCCTCTTGCAGGTTGTCGACGAGTGTCGAGTAGCCGCCGAGCACGGCGCCGGACTGCGAGGCCCTATTCGCGCCCCGCTGCCCGATCAGTGCGCCGACCGCAGATGCGAGCCCGACGGCGATGGCTCCGACGGCGCCGAGCTGCGCAGCGTCCACGCAGGACCTCCGATGGTGCAGTGGGGGGTGAGCAGGGCGCCGCGGCAGTCGTCGGGTGAGCCGCCGGACCGCCACGGCACCCATCAGGCGCCCGTCGAAGGCTGCTTGTTGGGCACGGCGTAGGTGACGCCCCAGGCGCCCAGGACCGCGAGCGCGATGGTGATGCCCTCGGTGGCCGTGACCTGACCGTCCTGCACGGCGGTGACTGCAGCCGTGGCGCCCGCGGCGAGGCCGGCCACGATGGACTTGGCGATGCTGGAGATCTTCATGGTGTCCTTCTGGGATCAGGCGGTGACGGTGAAACCGTGCTTCGCGGCGAGGCGGCTAAGGGAGTCCTTGCCGGGGATGCCGTCGGCGCTCTGGCCAGGCTTGCGGCCGCGGAACCCGCACCGCTCCTGCCAGCCGCTCATCGCGTCCTTGGTGGCCGTGCCGTAGTGGCCGTCCAGGTACGTCTTGGCGAGCAGGCCCTCGTCGACGAGCGCGGCCTCCACGGCGCGCACCCCGGCGTAGGTGACCGGCGTCCCCTTGGCCTGCGGGTCGGTCTTCGCCGCCTTGACCAGCTTGGACAGCGACACCGTGGGCTTGGCCGGGGCGGGCAGGCTGGTGGTGGGCGGCTTGCTGTCGAGCCGCTTCGCGACGCGGTCGAGGATCTGCTCCCAGTCCATGCCGGGCCCGCGCGGGTCGACCTTGCCGGGCTGCCAGTCCAGGTGCCGCAGCGCCGACCGGGCGCCCCACCCGTGCTGCCGGCAGATCGCGGCTATCACGCGGACGATGGCCTCGATCTGCTCGGTCGGCCACGGGTCCTTGCCGTCGCCGAGGTTCTCGCACTCGAAGCCGTAGAAGGCCCGGTTGCCGTCGGCGGTGGCCTCGTTGTCGACGGGCGGCCGCCGCTCTGCGATGACCGCGGACAAGACGTCCGGGTCACCGAGGCCGGCGTGGTTGGCGCGGCCCCAGCCGACCGTGTGCACGCGCCCGTCCTTGGCGATCATGCCGTGGCAGAGCGGGCCGGGCAGTCCGGCGTACCCGTCGCGCACGATCTTCACCGTGTTCGCCGTGCCCTTGGTGACGGTGTGGTGGATCATCACGCCGTGCACCGGACCCCACGGGCCCTTCGCGTTGCGGTTGTGGTTCTTCCAGTCGCCGACCTCGACGACGGTCACGCCCTCAGCCTTCAGGGCGGCGAGGAACTGGGCAGCGGTGAGTGGAGTTGCCACGGGATGCCTCCAGGCATGAGAAAGGCCCCGGCCATCGGCGCGGGGCGGGCGGGGTAGGGCTGGGTCAGTTGGCGGTCTGGTATTCGATCTGCGCGCGCAGGATGTGGCCGGCGGCGAGGGTGGACGGGGCGGCGCCGGTCATGGATGCGGCTCGCGAGTCCGTGGCCGATGTGGGGAAAGTGCAGGAGAAGACGGTGCTGCCAGCGCTCATCACGGCCTGCCCGGCCCATGTTGAGGCGCCAGCCGCGAGCCGGGCCGTGCCGAGGTAGTCGACGACGGCGGACGTTGCTGCGAACGGGACGCTGAAGGCGTAGGCGCCGCTGCCGTAGGTGGTGGTCGACCCCATCTCCAGGCGGATGTCGGCAAGGCACTTCCGGCCGACCTTGAGATACCGGCCGGTCAGCACCCCGTTCCCGAGGGCCGGGTTGGTCGTCGCTGTCCACGTCGGCGTGTACGTGGTCCACGCGTCGAACATGCTGTTGAACTGGTCGCGGATCTCCTGGTTCAACAAGGCCGCCGTGACGGTCTCGCCGACGATCCACGTCTTCGGTGCGAACGTCACGCCCCCACCTCCGGGGCCTCCGGCTCGGGCGTGGGCTCGGGCTCGGGCGTGGGTTCCGGTTCCGGCTCGGGCTGCACCGGGTTGCGCGGGTCGTCCGGGTGCCACCAGAACCGGCGAGTCAGGCTCAGCGCCTCGGCCTCGGCGGCCTCGATGTCATCGGGGACGATGAGCGGCACCCAGTCCCGCCGGCATTCCGCGCACCCGAAACGCGGGTCGGCCACGGAGACGGCCCACGCTGTCCGGCAGGCATCGCACTCGGTGATCCACCGGCCGTCATCGATCCAGGCGTACAGCCCCGGATGGTCCGGCACCGACTCGGTCGGGACGGGGACGCGGCGGCCCAGCCGGTACTCGACCCACGCGTAGACCAGCTCGGCCCCGGGGATCTGCGACCAGTCTTCCGCGGGCTGGCCCCGGCGCGGGGGCGGCGGCAGGTAGAACGTTTCGGCGGTCACGATGGACGCGGCGGGCAGGGCGGACACGGCCATGGGCGTGCTCCGATCAGTAGGCGAGGCGGGTGGTGGAGTCGAGCCTGGAGTACACGGGATCGCCGAGGACCCACACGGAGTCGTTGAAGGAGGCGCTGGTGTGGAACTGGATCACGTGGCTGCGCTCTTTGATCGTCTCGGTGTAGCCCTCGACCGTGACCCGCATCGAGGACGCGGGCGCCTGCGAGGGCAGGCCGTAGACGGTGAAGTAGCTGGAGATGTCGGCGTCGAGGATGTCCAGATAGTTGGGCATCGTGTACGCCTCGATCACCACCTCGCGCAACTCCGGCCCCGGGTTTGCGTACCGGGACACGACCCAGTAGGCGGCGTCCAAGACGCTGTTGTCGCTGGTCTTGAGGATGTCGAGGGGCTGCGGCTCGTACAGTCCGAACGCCGTGATGCTCGAGGGCGCGGTGACCCGCTGGGTGGCGCCGCCGGGCCGGGAAGCCTGCAGCGAGTTGACCATCTTCTGGTCGTCGTCGGAGATGCTCGTTCCCGGCTCGAGGTCGGCGTAGGTGACCGTGAACACCTCGCCGGACGGGTCCGGGTTGTAGCGCAGGTCGCGGCTTTGGAATGCGAGCCCGAAGTAGTCCCGCTCGGCGTACAGCTTCGCGGACTCGGTGTACTCCACCTCACGCATGCGGGCGACGACCTGCGTGCCGCCCGCCGCCTGGGACGCGATCGGGTCGAACGTGCCACCGAGAATCGTCACGCTGTCCACGCCCGCATACCGAGCCAGCCGCTGGATCCGCTCGGCCGCACTCTCGCCCGCGTACCCGGTCGCCCCGGCCCTGTAGTGGCTGGCGAGCCGGGACTCGGCGGCCTGGGCCACCCCGTACAGGGCAACGTAGGCGATCGACCCGGACCACAGGCGGGTGCCACGGTAGCCGCCGATATGCAAGATGCGCTGGTCGGTGCCATAGGGCACGGATACGCCGGCCATCGCCAGCGCGCCGTCGAGGAACACAAGCTTCGAATATTGGCCAAAGGCCACGTGGTGCCAGTTTCCGTCCGCCAGGCCAGGCGTAAAGGGGATCGGTGCCGTCGCCAGCGTGCCGCCGGTGTCGGTCCATTCGATCTGCAGCTGGCCGCTGCCGGACAGGGACAGCACGTGCACGTACTGCAGGTCCGGGGACGCCAGAGCCATGATGGCCCGGCCGGCGGTGGTGGTCTGGAACCAGCACTCGAGCACTGGCCGGCCGCCATTGAGCTGCGTTTGGACGTCGTCGCCCATGTTGGCCGACAACCATTTCCCGGCCGTCGCCGAGGACGGAGTGAACAGCGGGACCTGGTCCTCGGTGGCGGGCGGCCCCGGCGCGGCAGCCATGGCGAGGGTGCCGCCCGTACCGACCTGCTGAATGGTCAGGGATCCCGCGCCGATGCCGGACAGGTCGCCCGCGCTGGTGGAGTCGGACGGCTCGGTCAGCGGGTAGAACGCGAGCGGCCCGGACGCGAGGACCTCCTCGGCCGCCATGCTCCGGAGCACGGGGAGCCGGTTGAGCCGCTTGAACAGGTCGGTGCACGTGACCGTGACCGTGCTGGAGAGGCCCTCCCAGTCGACGGGGAACTCGTTGGCCGTGCCGCAGAAGCGGGGCTTGATGATGGCGCCGACCAGGTCCCACTCGATGAAGTCGTTGGTGCCGCCGGTGCGGGTGGCGGGGAACTCGACCGCGTGCGTCTGGCTGGACACCCACGCGGGCGCAGCGAGGGTGCGGCGCACGGTCCAGCTGAAACCGTCGCGGGACGTCTCCCAGTAGACGGTGCCGCCGGACTCCCGGACCCGCAGCCACGCGTGGTCGATCGGCGAGTAGGTGAGGTTCACGGCGGACCCGTCGAAGTACGCCGCCTGGTTCGACGCGGCGAGGAGGCCGGTGAGCGCGTCGTACCGCCAGCCGATCCGCGTGCCCGCCGTAGTGGAGTTGACCCACATCGACGCGGCCACGTTCGACGAACCGCCCGCCTTCGGGACGGTGACCAGCTTGGCAGTGAGGCGGCTGCCCTTCAGCGTCCACTGCCGCACCGACTGCAGGCCCGCATCCCCGGCAGTGCTCACCGGGATGCGGACCACGCCGCCCCGCTCGACGACCCCGCCGTAGGAGTTGGGCCACAGCACCGAGTCGACGCGGCCATCGTCGAAGTCGTCGCCCAGCTGCCCGACCGGGTAGGGCGCCGCCCCGGACCGCGTCGGCATGTGCGCGACCGCGATCCGGATCGGCGCGTTGCGCCGCACGAACGGGTAGTACGGCGACGAGGAGTTGCCCGGGGTGAACCGGCCGTCGTCGTTGTCCAGGGCCAAGGTCGCCGTGCCAGGCTGCGTCTCGGACAACTCGTCGGCGGCGCCTCGGGTGATGGTGATTGCCCGCGCTGTGCTGACGTACTGACTGATGTCCGTCCAGGTGATGGTGTCGGGGTACTGCACCAGGCCGCCCCAGCCCATTTCCACCAGCCACGCCACTACGCCACCCCCAGCTTCACGTTCAGGCCCTGCGTTCTTTTGAGCATGAGCAGTACGCGCTGCAGTTCCTTGCCGACAGCGACCGGGTCCATTGCCCCGTTGATGTCGACCTGTACCTGCATGACCCCGCCGCCCCCGCCGGCCACGACAGCGGGCCGCCCCAGCACAGGCTGAGCCGAGGCGACGCGGCCGGTGACGACGCCGAGGGCGCGGTCGACTTCCGGCAGCGCGCCGACCAGACCGCGGGCCAGGCCCTGCGTGGAGAAGCGCCCCAGCTTGGCCATCACCGTGGACGGGCTCTTGATCCCCAACGCTTTCTTGATGCTCTTCTGCATCCCCTGGGCGATCTTCAGCATGAGCTTCTCGATGTCTTTCTGCTGAGAAGCCAGGCCCGTGAGGAACCCCTTGCTGGCGTTCTTGCCGGAGTCGTACAGGATGTCCGCGCCCCGCTTGCCCAGCTTGTCCGTGGACTTGTCGAGCTGGCTCTGCAGGCTGTTGATCTGCTTGAACGTGTTCTTGTCCGCGCCGACCAGAGCGGACGCGTAGGCGTAGCCGTCCTCCGGGCCCATGTTGAGGATCTGCCGCAACAGCCCCTTGTTCAGGCCCTTCTTGGCGAGGATGTCGATGTACTTGCTGAACTGCTTGATCTTCGCGAGCTTGGCCGCCAGGCCGGCCTTGATGCCGCCCGCGGTGACCTCCTCGGGCTGCATGCCCAAGTTGCCGAGGCTGGCCTGGTCCCGTGCGTTCCTCGTGACGTCCTTGGCGTACTGCTTCGCCTCGGCGATCTTCGCGGCGAGCTTGTCCCGCTTGGCCGCCAGGGCCATCAGTCGACTCGTCTGGAAGTTAACGGCGGCGACCAGGCTGGACTCCTTCTTGCCGGAGAACGCCGTCTTGATGTCCTTGACCAGGTCAGCCGACACCGACTTGATCTTCGCCCGGGTGCTGGTCAGCCCCTGAATGAAGCCGCGCCCAACGTCCTTGGCGAGCGCCCGCGTCTTCTTCGACGGTGACGCGATCTCCAACTCCGTCCGGATGCCGGCCGTGACCGCGGCCGCCATCGTCTGCGCAGCGGAGAACACCCCTCCCGTCGAGCCGCCCATCCCGGTGGTCAGGCCTCGGGCAGCGTCCCGCCCGGCACTGGCCGTGCCCGCCTTCAGAGCGCGCGTGGTGGTGGCGTCGATGACACGTCCCGCCTGACCGAACACGACCAGCTCGGGCCCGTTCTCACCGACCAAGGACACCTCGCCCGCTTCGACCGGGCCGCCTGCGGCGTTCTTGCTGACACCGCCCTGCCCGGTGTAGGGCCGGGTGTCGGTGCTGTACTGGGCGATCGTCTGCCGAACGGTCGTGATGGTGACGGTCTTGTTCCGCAGTCCCGCGAGGGCCTGCTGGATCGCGCGGGCGGCGGCGCTGGCCCGGTCCCGCGCCTCCAGCGTGATCGTCTTGTCCTTGAGCGCGTCGCGGGCCTTCTGGACCGCAGCGATGTTGCCCTTGGCGTTCGCGGTCTCGGCCGTAATCTTGAACCGGCCGTCCTTCAGCCGCGTGACCTTGAAACCGAGGTCGCGCAGCATGCTGACCGCGTCCGCGGTGAGCGCCTTGACCGTGACCTTCTTCGAGTCGGGCGCCTTCTTCATCGCCGCCACGACACCGTTGAGGCTTGTGATCGCGCCCTCGGTGCGCATCTCCAGGCGCATCTTCGGCGACGGCATCTTCAGCAGCGTGCCCGCGAGCCGCTCGGCTTCCTTCCGGTTGCCGGTGATCGCAAACGCGTTGTCGACGAGGGTCTTGCGGCCCTTGTCGTAGATCCGGGTGACCTCTGTCCACGAGGCGCCGTTCTCGCGGGCCTTGGCCGCGGCGTCCTCGGTCGCCGCCGCCATCTGCGACAGGGCGTCCCGGTTTGCGCGGCCCTTGTCCGTGCCGACGTCGAGGGTCTTGCCGTTGGCCTTCAGCGACTTGGTGACGTTGTCGATCGCCGCTTCGAACTTCGTCTCGGCGTCGAACGCGTTCCGGGACGTCTCCGACAGCGCCTGGATCGACTGGCGCAGCCCGTCCGCACTCATCTTCTGCGCGTTCAGCTTCTGCTGCACGGCCTGCGCCTGCGCGCCGAACAGGCCCATGCTGTCGGCGGCGAGCTGCTGCTCGAACTTGGCGTCAGCCAGAGCCTGCTTGTAGGCGTCCAGCCGCGAGGTGAACTCACGGGTGTCCCGGCCGCCCTTGCCGTAGGCGTCGCTCATCCGCTTCAGCGCGGCCTCGGCCAAGCTGGCGTTGCCGCCCTTGACGAGGTTGGCGAGCGCCTGGTCGATACCGTCCAGGTCCTCCTTGGCCACCTTCATGGAGTTGCTGTCCGCCATGCCCAGAGTGAAGATCCGGTTCATGACGTCGTTGAACGAGTCCATGCCGCCGCTGTGGCCAGCGACACGCTCGACAGCGGAGGCCAGGCCCTCCATGTCCTTGCCCATCACCCGCGCGGCCTCGCCCGTGACCCGCCCGGTGCGGCCCAGCGTGCCCAGCGACGTGGTCAGCTTGTCGACGTCCGGAGGCACCGACTTGCCCCGCTGCTGCAGCTCGGCGAGCGCGACCAGCAGCAGACCGATACCCGTGCCAGCCAGCGCCACCTTCGCGCTGCGGGACAGGGCGCCGATCGCCGCGCCGACCGCGCGCAGCCGCCCAGGCGTGCCCGCGGCCGCGTTCCCCATCGCGATGAGCTGCGTCATGAACGCAGCCACGGCCGTGCGCGCCGCGGCCAGACCGAACGCGGCCGCCTTAGTCACCTTCATCGCGAACGCCAGCTGCAGGAGGGCGGCGATGGTGCCAGGCGGGACCGCCGAGACGAGCTTGGCGAGGACGTTGATGACCTGCAGCATGCCCACGCCGACGTCGCTGCCCGCCCGCAGCACGTTCATCAGCGTGGTGCCAATGTTGCGCAGGACGCTGGAGACCAACGGCCCCTGGGCTCTGGCGTAGTCCATGAACTCTGCCAGGTTGCTGCCGACCTTGCCGTCGCTGGTGCGCAGCAGGTGCACCAATCCGTCGTTCAGGTTGCGCAACGTGCGCTGTGTGAACGTGGTGAACTTGTCGTTGAGGCGGTCGAAGCCAGGAGAGGCCATCGAGCCGCCGATGATCGTCAGGAAGCGGTCGGTCTCCGACGAGGCGGCACGGACTAGGCCGGACGTCTTCGGCAACAGGGCGTTGGCGATGCCGATGCTCTTGATGACTGGGGCCATCGTGTCGCCGGCCAGCTCGTCGGACCAGTCCGCGAACTCGTCCTTGAGCACGCTGAACGCGGCCGCCGCCTGACGTGTGGCGGGCGGCAGTTCGGCCACGGTCTTGGCGTAGGCAGCCTGCGCCTGCGCTGCTTCCGCCGAGGTGGCGCCACTCTTGGCGACCGCGTCCTGCCACTTCGTCTCCGCCTCAGCCGCGTCGCCCAGAGCAGAGATTTGCGGGACCAGGGCGGCACCCATCGCTGCGATCGCGACGGCGACCGTGCCCGCCCCGGCTGCGATCGGCGCCAGCGTTGCGGCGACCGGGATCGCGGCCGGAGCCAGCAGCAGCGCGGCGCCCGCCAGCTTCTCCAGCGCCTTCCCGCCGGCCTCGCTGTCCTGCTGCATCTGGGACAGGCGTCGGGACGTGTTACTGGTGAAGCGGCTCATTGCGACATTGCCGCGAGTGGTCGCATCGTCGATGCGCCGGTGAAGCCGCTGCGCGCGGTCCCCAATCCGGTCGAAGACGTGGCTCAACCGGTCCTGGCCGGTGAGGAGGAAGTTCATCGACGGCACGGCTCAACCACCTTCCGCCTGGAGGGCTGCCTGGTGCTGGTCGATCCAGGCGGTCAGGTTGTAGAAGTCGTCGATGGTCAGCTCGTCGACGGCTGCAGGGGGGATGTGGAGGACGTGGGCGAAGAGTCCGAGGTAGAGGCCTCGGGCTCGTTCGATGTCGGGCTCGGGCTCGTAGCCTCGCCCGGTGTCTCCTCCGGCAGCGGCTCGTCGGCCGCCGCTTTTGGGCTGGTGGCCCGGGCGTCGATCAGGGCGCGCGCGTGCTCAGGATCGGCGGCCACACTCGGCAGCCGCTCGAGGAGGATGCCGGCCACCGTCTCCGGGGTCAGCTCGCTGTCGTCCTGCGTGGTCGCGAACGCGTTGTCGACGTAGGCCTCGACTTCCCGCCGGTCCATGCGGGAGACCATCTCGTCCACGCCCGGGTCGAACTCCCCGAACCGCAGGCTGGGCTGGGAGCGCTTCTTGATGACCCAGACGATGCCGCGCATCGCGTCCAGGTCGTCGCTCTCCAACCCCTCCTTGATCTCCTGCCACTTCATGTCGACGGTGCGCTGCACGATCGCGGCCTCGGACACGCGCAGGCTGGACGCGTCGTACTGCTCGGGCTCGCCGCCCGCAGGGGTGTAGACAACGATCACGGGTGTTGCTCCTATTCGAGGTGCCGGCGCACGTCATCGACGACGCGGCCGACTTCACGGGTGATGCGGTCGTGGTGAGAGCGCACGGTCCGGTCCCACCACAGAGGCGTGGCGTTCTGCTGCGCCCACCGGCGCTTGTTGCCGAACACGGGGTGCCGGAGGCGGCCTTCGTTGAGCCGGTTCACGACGCCCATGGGGATGTCTGGCGGCAGGAGTCCCTTGTCGAGCCAGACGCGGGCGCCCGGATTGCCGGTGTTGCGGACCGAGATGCGGATGGCTGCGGCGATCGACCGGCGCAGGGGGCGCGTGGTCGGCGACCGCCCGCCACGCTTGCCGAACCCCCGGCCCTGCGAGCGGATGTCCAGGCGGCGGATGGCGTCCTGCAGGTCGTCGCGCAGGGGTTCCGCCGCCCGCCGGATGCGCCGGTGGAAGCTGGAGCGGATGTTCTCGTGACCGGCCCGGCGCAGCCGCGCCGACAACTCCAGCAGCTGGCCGGTACCGATCACGCGAATGTTCTGAACCACGCCGGGCTCACAGAGTCGCTTCGGTCGAGATGATCTCGATCTTCGGCTGGTTCGTGCCGTCGTACAGGCCGGTGAAGTTGAACGTCGGCTTGACGACGCCGAAGCCATCCACGGTGGGCGGGCCCTCGTCCAGGCGGACGGCCGGGAGCGTGACCCGGAACGTGTCGGCGTAGGTCGTCTCGATCAGGGCGCCGGTGAACTCCCACACCAGGGAGAACGCTGCGTCCGAGGTGTGGAGGTCGTCCAGGGTGGTGGCGGCGTAGTCCGTCTCCAGCGACCCGGTGATCTTCACCTGGTCGTTGGCGATCGGCTCCTTCTTCAGCGACGCCTGGTTCGCGTAGAACCGCTCCACATCCTGCGGCCGCTCCACCTTCACCGACACCTTGCGGATGCCGTCCAGCGCCGTCTCCGACCCGAACGCGCCCGTCTTCAGGGTCATCTGCCCGAAGTGGAACGGGGACGAGTTGCCATACGACGCGACCGCCAGGGGCTGCGCCTCGTCGCAGTCCTTGCCGTCGAACTCGAACGACCCGGTGAGCATGCCGCCGACCTCGCACGCGAACTCCGCCGAGGTGACCTTGCAGCCCACGAAAGACTTAGCCGTGACCGTGCCAGTCGTCAGCGGCACGCCCTTCTGGATCGTCAGGGACTTGCCCCGGGTGTCCGCCAGGAGGTGCGTCTGCATGTACGCCGTGGTGGTCGACTGCTTCACCGGCGTCACCGACGTGCCCATGAGCGCCTGGACCAGGGCGCCCATGCCCTTGTTGGCGACCTCGATGTCCAGGCTGCCCTCCACCTCGCGGCGGGTGAGCACGCGCCGCGACGACAGCGCCAGCAGACGGCCGGCCGCGATCCCCGCCGACTGCGCCGTGGTCTTCTTCAGCGCCAGCGATTCCTGCGTGAACTCGATGAACTTCGACGGCGCCACGTAGGTGCCGTAGGTCGTCTCGGCTGCGATGCCGAGCTGGGCACCGAGCCCGGATCCGATCGCCATGGATCAGCCCTCCTTCTGCGGCTTGACCGCGGTCTTCTTCGAGGCCTTCGCCCCGGGCTCTTCGACGGACTCCCAGTTCGCGGGCTGGCACACGTAGCCGTCGAACCTTTCGTCCGAGACTTCGACGACCTCGTCCGGGTGGACAGTCCGGCCGAGTTCGGGCACGGTCACCGGCTCCGGCCCCAGAAAGCGCACACGCGCCATCACTTGCTCCCTTGTGGTGGTGGATCAGATACGGGCCTGGCAGGTCACCGTGAACGCCAGCCCGGCGGTGCTGCCCTCGCTCTGGATCTGGGTGAGGTCGCCCGCGGTCAGGTGCGCCCACAGCACCGCCCCGCCCAGCGTGGGCGCGTCCGGCGCGTCGGTCGTGGCGCGCAGCGCCGTCTCGATCTCCCCGAGGATCGCGAACACTGCAGCCCGGCGGGCCTGCATGTCCTTGTCGCCGGTGCGGGCCTCGATGTACCCGGCGATCTGGAACGTCTCGTCGCGGGTCCTGGCGCCAGCGCCGTTGAACGTCTGGGCGAGAGACACCGCCGACTCGCCCCCAGGCTGCCAGCCCACGAAGAGCAGGCGCCGCGGGGTCAGGTTGACCGCTGGCGGCCCGTCGACGACCGTCACGTCCGCCAGGCCGGGTGCCGCCCGCAGCACCGCCAGCAGCCCGTCCACAGCGGCCGGGACACGAGAGGTCAGCATCAGGCCACCCCCGGCGGGACCTTGTACGGCTCCAGCAGCTGCAGGACCCTGTTCGGGATCGCGTAGCCCCAGCCGGGCACCGGCTCGGTCACGGAGAAGTCGTCGCCGCCGCCGATGCTGCCCAGCCCCCGGGATGCCCCGTACTGGGTACGCCACAGGTGCTGAAGCAGGATCCGCGCGGCCAGGTTGATGGTGGGCGGCACCTCGCCGCGGCCGGCCGTGTACGTGACCCGCCACAGCGTCCCCGTGAACGAGCCGCCCCGGTAGCGGACGATGCCCGTGGCGCCGTCCAGGACGAGCGCGTCCAGGTCGAGAGCGTCGCCCGCGTCCACGGCCGGGACGACCGACACCAGGGCGACGGCCGGAATGTGGGACAGGCACAGGGAGCTGCTGCGGCCCTCGATCGTCTCGGCGAACTCCCGGGTTTCCACCGGCCCGACGTGCCGTTCGATCGCTGCGGTCAGTGCCTCGATGTACACCTGCAGCTCGAGGTCGTCGGTGTCCGTGTCGTTGTCGAGCTGGGCTTTCGCCTCGGCGAGGGTGAGCAGCGCCATGGAAGCCTCCCGGGCTACTTCTCGACGGCCGACTTCGTCGTGGGCTTGCGGCGGCCGGTGGCCTTCTCCGGCTCGCCCGGGTTGGCGGTGTTCTCCTCGGGCGGCTGGCCGTCCTCGCCGTCGTCGCTGTCGTCGTGCGGCTCGGCCAGGCCTGCCGCGACCATCTGCTTGGCCTCGCCGTCGGGCAGGTCCACGCTCTGTCCGCGCTCGGGCCAGGGCTGGCCGTCGCGGGTGCCGGAGATCGTGACCTTCATGCGGACGCGCATCGCTGGTTCCTCTCTTGAAGCGGGGCGGGCGGCCGTGCCCGAGAACGACGAAGGCCCGGACCGTGTCGGTCCGGGCCTCGCGATGGAGCGGGTGACGGGAATCGAACCCGCGCTGTCAGCTTG
>NZ_JBSHCR010000048.1:0-32710 GCF_053615895.1 Isoptericola sp. NPDC055881 | reverse complement strand
CGGCCGGAGTTCGGCGCGCACGCGGACGTCGTGACTCACGCTCGAGCGGTGTCGGGCGCCGGAGTCGTCAGAGCTTCTCGCCGACGAAGACCGTCAGCGCGACGAGCGAGTTGGAGTAGCCCCACTCGTTGTCGTACCAGGAGACGACCTTGACCTGGTTGCCGATCACCTTGGTCAGCTTCGAGTCGAAGATGCTCTGGTGCGGGTCGGTGACGATGTCCGAGGAGACGATGTCGTCCTCGACGTACTCGAGCACACCCTTGAGCGGGCCCTCGGCGGCGGCCTTGACCGCGGCGTTGACCTCCTCGACCGTCACCTCGCGCGGCGCCTCGAACGTGAGGTCCGTGGCCGAGCCGGTGATGACCGGGACGCGCAGGGCGTAGCCGTCCAGCTTGCCCTTGAGCTCGGGGAGCACCAGGGCGACCGCCTTGGCGGCACCGGTCGTGGTCGGCACGATGTTCTGCGCGGCGGCACGGGCGCGGCGGAGGTCCTTGTGCGGACCGTCCTGCAGGTTCTGGTCACCCGTGTAGGCGTGGATCGTGGTCATGAGACCGCGCTCGATGCCGATCGAGTCGTTCAGCGCCTTGGCCAGCGGGGCCAGGCAGTTCGTGGTGCACGACGCGTTCGAGATGATGTGGTGCGCGGCGGCGTCGTACTGGTCGTTGTTCACGCCCATGACGAAGGTCGCGTCCTCGTTCTTCGCCGGGGCGGAGATGATGACCTTCTTGGCGCCGGCGTCGATGTGCGCCTTCGCCTTCGTCGCGTCCGTGAAGAAGCCGGTGGACTCGATGACGATGTCCGCGCCCAGCTCGCCCCAGGGCAGGTTGGCGGGGTCGCGCTCGGCGAGCGCACGGATCTTGTGGCCGTCGACGATGATGTTGTCGTCGTCGAAGTCGACCGACTTCGGGAAGCGGCCGAGCACCGTGTCGTACTTGAGCAGGTGGGCCAGAGTCTTGTTGTCGGTCAGGTCGTTGACGCCGACGACCTCGATGTCCGCACCCGACTCCACGAGAGCGCGGTAGAAGTTCCGTCCGATCCGACCGAAGCCGTTGATCCCGACGCGGATGGTCACGATTGCCCTCCTCAGGGCGCGCCGGTGGGATCCGGCGCACACGGTTGATGCCGACTTCCGCGCGCCACGTGGGGCACGCTGATGATTCACGTCGCGACCCGTGGGACCCCCGACGTCTTCCTCCGGGCGGTCAGCCTTGGGTCACGTCGTCGTCACCTGACGCCATGAGCCTATACCCGAACCGGTGGTGCCGCCGACCTTCGGCGTCCCCGTGAGACGTGTGGTCTGACCATATGGACGGCGGCCGTCCGCGCTCCCCCACCGGGCGGACGGTGGCGCTGCCACGCCCGCCCGGCACCCCTCAGAGGTCGAGCAGGTCTGGGCTCAGGCCCGACTCCGTGTCCGGGATGCCCGTGTCGAGCGCCCGCTTGTCGGCCGTCGACAGGAGGCGGCGGATCCGGCCGGCGACGGCGTCCTTCGACAGCGGCGGGTCCGCCAGCTGGCCGAGCTCCTCCAGCGACGCCTGCTTGTGCGCCAGACGCAGCTCGCCCGCCTGGCGCAGGTGGTCCGGCACCTCGTCGCCGAGGATCTCGAAGGCACGCTGCACGCGGGCACCGGCCGCGACCGCCGCCCGCGCCGAACGGCGCAGGTTCGCGTCGTCGAAGTTCGCGAGGCGGTTCGCGGTGCCCCGGACCTCGCGACGCGCGCGCCGCTCCTCCCAGACCTCGCGGGTCGCGACCGCACCCATCCGGCGCAGGATCTCGCCGATCGCCTCGCCGTCACGCACCACCACGCGGTCCACGCCGCGCACCTCGCGCGACTTCGCCTGCACGCCGAGGCGGCGGGCGGCCCCGACGAGGGCGAGCGCCGCCTCCGGTCCCGGGCACGTGACCTCCAGCGCCATCGAGCGTCCCGGCTCCGTCAGCGAGCCGTGCGCGAGGAACGCGCCCCGCCACACGGCCTCCGCCTCGGCGACGCCCGCAGACACCACCTCCGGCGCGAGGCCACGCACCGGGCGTCCTCGGGAGTCGAGCAGCCCGGTCTGGCGGGCCAGCGACTCGCCGTCGCGCACCACGCGCACCACGTACCGGTTGTTCCTGCGCAGGCCGCCGGCCTGCACGACGATCAGGTCGCTGACGTGCCCGTACAGCTCCGTGATCGACTGTCGCAGCCGTGCCGCTGCCGCCTCGTCGTCCAGCTCCGCCTCGATGACCACGCGGCCGGAGATGATGTGCAGCCCGCCGGAGAAGCGCAGCGTCGCCGAGACCTCGGCCTTGCGGCACGACGTCCGGGTCACCTTGATCCGCGTGAGCTCGTCCTTCACCTCTGCCGTCAGCGCCATGGCGTCATCCTGCCACGCGCGGGAAGGAACCTCGGCGCAGGCCGGAACGGCTCAGACGTCCCCGTAGACGCCCTCGAAGACGTCCCGGTACGCCGCGGCGAGACGCAGCGCGTCGTGCCGGGCCGAGCCGTCGCCGCGCCGCACCTGGCGCATGAGCAGCCGCGCCCCGAGCATCCCTGCGGCGTCCGCGAGCTCGTCGACGTCCTCCACCGCGGACGGGTCGGCGAGCACGGCGTCCACGCGCAGGTCCGGGGCGTGCCGGTGCAGCGCCTCCAGATGGTCGGTGGCCGTCAGCCCCTGCGTCTCGCCACGCTCCGCAGCCAGGTTGAGCGTCACGCAGACCCGCGCATCCGTCTCGTGCAGGGCCCTGGCGAGCTCCGGGACCAGCAGGTGCACCAGCACCGACGAGTACCAGGACCCCGGGCCCAGCACGACCCAGTCGGCGGTCCGCACCGCCTCCACGGCCTCCGGGCAGGCCGGCGGGTCCTCCGGCACGAGCCGGAGCTGCTCGATCCGCCCCCCGGTCACCGCCACCCGCGACTGCCCGACCACGGTCTCCAGCGTCGCCGCGCCGTCCCGCCGGACGTCCGCCTCGACCACCAGGGGGACGGACGCCATGGGCAGCACGCGCCCGCGCGCCCCCAGCAGGTTCGCGACCCAGTCGAGCCCGGTCACCGTGTCGCCCAGCAGGTCCCACAGCGCCACGATCATCAGGTTGCCCATGGCGTGCTTGTCGAGGCTGCCACCCGACACGAACCGGTGCTGCAGCAGGTCGCTCCAGGTGCGCCCCCACTCCGAGTCGTCGCACAGCGCCGCGAGCGCCATGCGCAGGTCGCCCGGCGGCAGGACGTCCAGCTCGTCGCGGAGCCTCCCGGACGAGCCGCCGTCGTCCGCGACCGTCACCACCGCGGTGAGCCGGTCCGACATCAGCCGCAGCGCGGACAGGCTCGCGTACAGGCCGTGACCGCCGCCGAGCGCCGTGACCGCGAGCGCCCCCTGGCTCTGGGCCGGCGTCGTCACTCCTTCCCCAGGTCGCGTGCGGTGAGGGTGACGCGCTGCCCGGCGTCGCGCAGCCGCTGGGCGATCTCGCCCGCGATCGCGACGGACCGGTGCTTGCCGCCGGTGCAGCCGACGGCGATCGTCACGTACCGCTTCTCCTCCGCCAGGTACCCGGCCAGGACCGGCTCGAGCGCTGCGACGTAGCGGTCCACGAACTCCCGCGCCCCGGGCCGGTCCAGCACGTACTCCCGCACGGGGGCGTCGCGGCCGGTCAGGTGCCGCAGCTCGGTGATCCAGTAGGGGTTCGCCAGGAAGCGCACGTCCACGACGTGGTCGGCGTCCAGCGGCAGGCCGTACTTGAACCCGAAGGCGAGCACGTTGACGCGGAGCGCGTCGGGGGCTCCGTCGGCCACGGCGGCGCGCACCTCGCGGGCGAGGTCGTGGACCGACAGCTCCGAGGTGTCGATCACGACGTCGGCGCGCTCCTCGATCGACGCGAGCCGACGGCGCTCCTCGCCGATCCCGTCCAGGATCCGTCCCTCGCCCTGCAGGGGGTGGGGGCGCCGGACGCTCTCGTACCGGCGCACGAGGGTCTCGTCGCGCGCGTCGAGGAAGAGGATCCGGTAGTTCACGCCTGCTTCGCGCAGGTGCAGGAGCGCGCGGGTGAGCTCGGCGAAGTACTCGCGGCCGCGGACGTCGACCACCACGGCCAGGCGTTCGACGGACGAGCCCGCCCGCGTCATGAGGTCCACGAGCGGCACCATCATCAGCGGCGGGAGGTTGTCGACGACGAACCAGTCGAGGTCCTCCAGGACGCCGGCGGCCCGCGACCGGCCGGCCCCGGACATGCCCGTGATGATCAGCACCTCCGGTTCCGGCGACTCGGGGGCGTGCGTCGCAGCCTCGATCTCGGGGATGCCCTGCGGGACGGTGGTGGGCGACGGCTCGCTCATGCGCCCAGCATGCCAGTCGCCGGTCCGTCCTGGTTCGAGGGCGCGCTGCCCCCGTCGGCGGCGAGGGCCGCCACGACCGCCTCTGCCGTGCGTCGCCCCATCCCGGGCACCTGCGCGATCTCGTCCACCCCGGCCGCACGCAGCCGCTTCACGGACCCGAACGTGCTCAGGAGCGCCTTGCGGCGCGCGGGGCCGAGGCCCGGGACGTCGTCGAGGACTGACGCCGTCATGCCCTTGCTCCGCCGGCGACGGTGCTGCGTGATCGCGAATCGGTGCGCCTCGTCGCGCACGCGCTGGAGCAGGTAGAGCCCCTCCGACGAGCGCTGGAGGATGACCGGGTAGTCCTCGCCGGGCAGCCAGACCTCCTCCAGCCGCTTCGCGAGACCGCACAGCGCGACGTCGGTGACGCCGAGCTCGTCCAGGGCGCGCTGCGCCGCCGCGACCTGGGGAGGCCCGCCGTCGACCACGACGAGGTTCGGCGGGTACGCGAAGCGCTTGCGCTCCCCCGGCTCCTCGGCGGGCACGGGACCGGACCGGGGGCGGGCGCCACCGTCCGGGCTGTCGCCCCCCTCGCGGTCCTCGCCGTCGTCGAGCTCCAGGTCGCCCGCCGCCAGCCGGTCCGCGAGGTACCGCCGGAACCGGCGTGTGATCACCTCGTGCATCGCCGCCGTGTCGTCGCGCGCGCCGTCGCCCTCGGGGCCTCGCACCGAGAACGTGCGGTACTCGCTCTTGCGCGGCAGCCCGTCCTCGAACACGACCATCGACGCCGACTGGTAGGTCCCCTGGGTGTGAGAGACGTCGTAGCACTCGATGCGCAACGGTGCCGACTCGAGTCCCAGCGCCTCCTGGATCTCCCGCAGCGCCTGGCTGCGGGTGGTGAGGTCCCCGGCCCGCCGGGTGCGGTGGAGCGCCAGCGCGTGCTCGGCGTTGGCGCGGACGGTCCCGGCGAGCTCCCGCTTGTCGCCGCGCTGCGGCACGCGCAGCTCCACCCGAGCTCCGCGCAGCCCGGAGAGCCACGCGGTCATCTGTGCCGGGTCGGGCGGCAGCTCCGGGACGAGGACCTCCCGCGGCACCGCGTCGCGAGCCTCGCGACGGGCGGCCGCGTCGGCTGCGGCGTCGGCGGACGCGTCCCCGGAGCCGTCCGCCGCGGCTCGCGCGTCCTCCACGGCGCCGTAGACCTGCTGGAGCAGGTGCTCGACCAGCTCCGCGTCCGTGACGTCCTCGACCTTCTCCACGACCCAGCCGCGCTGGCCGCGGATGCGCCCGCCGCGCACGTGGAACACCTGGACCGCCGCCTCCAGCTCGTCCCCGGCGAGGGCGAAGACGTCGGCGTCCGTCGCGTCGGGCAGCACCACGGCGTTCTTCTCGGTGGCGCGGCGCAGCGCCTGGATGTCGTCGCGCAGGCGTGCTGCCTGCTCGTACTCCATCGACGCGGCCGCCTCGTTCATCCGCGCGGTGAGGCGTCGCTCGAACCGCTGGGTGTCCCCCGCCATGAAGTCGCAGAAGTCCTGCGCGAGCTGCTTGTGGTCGTCGACGCTGATCCGCCCCACGCAGGGCGCCGAGCACTTGTCGATGTACCCGAGCAGGCAGGGCCGGCCCGTCTGGTGGGCGCGTCGGTAGACCCCGGAGGAGCACGTGCGGATCGGGAACACCCGCAGCAGCAGGTCGAGCGTCTCCCGGATCGCCCACGCGTGCCCGTAGGGGCCGAAGTACCGCGTGCCGCGCCGCTTCGCCCCGCGCATCACCTGGGCGCGGGGCACCTCCTCCGCCATCGTGACCGCGAGGTACGGGTACGACTTGTCGTCCCGGTACTTCACGTTGAAGCGCGGGTCGTACTCCTTGATCCACGAGTACTCGAGGGCGAGAGCCTCGACCTCGGTGCCCACCACCGTCCACTCGACGGACGCCGCCGTGGTCACCATCGTCTGCGTGCGGTGGTGCAGGTGCGCGACGTCCTGGAAGTAGTTCGACAGCCGCGCCCTCAAGTTCTTGGCCTTGCCCACGTAGATCACGCGGCCGTGCGGGTCGCGGAACCGGTAGACGCCGGGCGACGTGGGGATCTCCCCCGGCTTCGGGCGGTAGGTCGCAGGATCGGCCATGCCGTCAGCCTAGGTCAGGCCACCGACGACTCCTCCTGCCGACCGACCGCCCGGCCGGGGGCCGCGCTACTTCATCGTGCCGGCCGTGACCGACCCCTGGAGCTGACGCTGGAAGATCAGGTAGGCGATCAGCACCGGCACGATCGTCACCACGACGGCAGCGAACATCGCCCCGAAGTCGACCGCGTACCCGGCCGACGACACGAACGCCGCGAGGCGCTGCGAGAGCACGTAGTTCTCCGCCTGCGGGTTCAGCGCGATCGGGAGGATGAACTGGTTCCACAGACCCAGGAAGTTGAAGATCGCGACCGACGCCATGCCCGGCGTCGCCATCGGGAGCATCACCTGGAAGAACGTGCGCCAGTTGCCGGCGCCGTCGATCGCCGCCGCCTCCGCGATCTCGTCCGGCAGGCCCCGGAAGAACGAGTACAGGAAGAACACCGTGAACGGCAGCGCGAACGCGACGTACACGACGATCAGCCCGGGCAGCGTCCCGAGCAGGCCGGCGTTCTGCAGCACGAAGAACAGCGGGACGATCGCCAGGAACACCGGGAACGTGAGCCCGGCGAGCATGAGGTAGTAGATCGCCCGCCGGCCGGGGAACTCGAACCGGGCGAGCACGTAGGCGCACATCGCACCGAGGAGCATGACGAGCACCAGGGCCGCCCCGACCACGACGATCGTGTTGACGAACGCCCGGCCGATCTCGGCGTCCACCCACGCGTGCACGTAGTTCGTGAACGACCAGTGCGCCGGCAGGGAGAACGGCGAGGCGAAGATCTCGGAGCTGGTCTTGAACGAGCCGATGAGCACCCACACCATCGGCGCGATGACGAGGATGCACCAGATCACCAGGACGGTGTGCGAGACGCCGGCCACGACCTTGTCGCCGCCGCCGGTCCGCGCGGCCTTCATCCGCGGCTCGGCCGGCGCCGTCCCGGGCGCCACCTGAGTGTTGGCGGTCATCGACGGCCCCCTTCGTCCCGTCCGCCGGTCAGGCGGTTCACCGTGAACACCAGCGCGGCGAACACCAGGGTGACGATGGCCATCGCCACGCCCATGGCGCTGGCGTAACCGAACTTCCCCTCCGTGAACGCCGAGCGGAACAGCTGCTGCGACATCACGAGCGTGCTGTTGTCGGGCCCGCCCTGCGGGTTGAGCCCCTGGACGTAGACGAACAGGTCGAGCGCGATGATGCCGAGGTAGATGTACGCGGTCTGCACGTTGTCCCGGATCAGGGGGACGGTGATGGACCACGAGGTGCGCCACCGGCCTGCGCCGTCGATCCGCGCGGCCTCGTAGATCTCCGAGGGGACGCTCTTGATCGCCGCGATGAACAGCAGCATGTAGAACCCGACGAAGCCCCACACGACCACGAACATCGTCACGGGCATCGCCGTGCCGACGTTGCCCAGCCAGGCGAAGGACTCGAAGCGGTCGAGCCCGAGCCCCGTGAGGATCCCGTTGACGAGCCCGTTGCTCGGGTCGAGGATCAGGCGCCACATGATCGCGACCGCGATCGCCGGGATGACGTACGGGAAGAGCGAGACGACGCGGTAGAACCCGGACCCGCGGACCCCGCGGACCTGCCCCTTGCCGGACCCGCCCACCGTGATGAGGATCGCGAACGCGAGCGCGATCGCGATGGTGACGAGCGGGATGAAGATGCCGAACATGACGCTGTTGCCGACCGCGTTGATGAACCGCGGGTCCTGCACGAGGGTGGTGAAGTTGCCCAGGCCGATGATGTTGAAGTCGGCCGTGAACCCCGACCAGTCGGTGAACGCGTAGAACACGGCCTGGACGAACGGCCAGATGACGAAGACCAGGAAGAGCGCCAGCGGGATGCCCAGGCAGACGACGAAAAAGCTCACGCTGTCGAACGAGAACCCGCCCGCCCGCCCCTTGCGGGGCCCGTTGCCGGGCCCCGCAAGAGTTCCCTCGTCGGCGGGCAGAACCCGCCCGGCGCCGGGGATGGCGGTCATGAAACCTCGATCTTGTCGATGGTGTCGTCCTTGGCGATGCGGTCGGTGATCGCCTGCAGCTCCTTCGTCAGGTCGGCCACCGACTTCTTCCCGTCCAGGAAGGAGTTCCAGATCGGCAGCTGCTCCTGGTTCATGCCGTAGGTGTTGACGAAGTTGAAGGTGAAGATGTCGGTCCCGGCCGCGCTCAGCATGTCGGTCTGGGACACCAGCGCCGTCGAACCGAACCCGTCCGCGGGGACGATGTCCTTGACGATGGTCGGGGCGAGCTTCTCCTTGGAGAAGTTCGTCGCGGACTCCTTCGAGAGCATGACGCGCAGCAGCTCCTTGCCGCCCGCGACGCTCTTGGCCTTGGTCGGCACGATGAACGGCTCGCCCGCGGTGGAGTGGAGCGCCGTCGCCGGCATCGCCGGGCTGGAGGTGACCGAGAAGCTCGGCACGCCCTTCATCTGGAAGTCCGGCGCCGTCTGGTCCTTCATCTCGTTCTCGATCCACGAGCCGGACGGGTAGAGGAGCGCGTCCATCTTGTTGCTCCACTGCGCCTGTGCCGCGGTGAACTGGGTCCCCGAACCGCCGGGCTTGAAGTACCCCGCGTCGATGATCTCCTTCATGATCGAGAAGGTCGCCTGGATGGCGTCGTTCGACCAGCAGTCGGGCTTGAGGTTCTCGAGCGCGAGGCGCACCTCGTCGCCGCCCTCCTTGATCGCCGACTCGATGGCCAGGGTCTGGTAGTAGGTCGCAGCCTCGGTGCCCCACAGGAAGAGGTACTTGCCGGCCTTCTTGGCCTCCGCACCGAGGGCCTTCGCCTCCTCCCAGGTGGCCGGCGGCTGCCAGCCGTTGGCCTCGAAGAGCTTCCCCGAGTACCAGACGCCGTACACGGTGAGCACGTAGTTGAGGGCGGCGAACTTGTCCCCGTACGTGCCCGGCGCGAGCACCCCCTCGTAGAGGGTGTCGCGGATGGTCGTGCCCTCGACGTTGGGCGCGTCGATGACGTCCGTGAGGTCCTCGAGCTGGTCGAGGATGGTGTTGAACCCGATCGCCTGCGCACCGGAGTTGTCGATCAGGTCCGGGGGGTTGCCGCCGACGAACCGCGGCTGGAGCTCCGTGGCGATCTGCGTGGAGGGCGAGACCTTGACGGAAGACCCGGCGTGCAGGCCGGCCAGGACCTTGCCGGCGAACTCGACGTAGTCGACGCCGTAGCCGCCGTCGAAGATCACGGCGTCGACCGTCGTGTTCTCCGCCATGCCGAACGGGTTCTTCGGGTCGGCGTTGCCCGTCGGCGACGCGGACTTCTCGTCGTCGTTGCTGCCGCCGCCCGTGGCGCATGCCGCCAGGGGCAGGCCGAACGGGACCGCGGCGGCCGTGAACATGACGGCCCGGAGAACGGACCGACGGCTGGGCTCGGGAGTGGTGTCGTTGCTGGTGGTGATGTTGCTGGTCATCCTCGTAGATGCCCTTCGTGTCAGGTTGCGCCTCGCGACGCCCCGTCAACCGGTGCCTGCCCTGCCCCGCGCGGGGCTGCTTGCGCCGACCTCCTCGTCTCGCGCGTCTGCGAGCGTGCGGGGGTCGCGACGCTCACGGAAATATCTCTCCTCCATCGGAGCGATGGAGTGGAAAATATTCACGCGACGTCGCCACGTCAACAGGCAACACGGTCCTGTGACCGTACTGGAATAGATCACCCGGTCGGAAGGGTCCCGCCGTCAGGCTGCGGGCGTCGAGAGCCGCAGCGGCGCGGGCTCGACGAGGACCGCGAAGTTCACCGATCGCGCGATGAAGCACAGCGCGTGCGCGCGGTGGTGCAGGCCGGCGACGGCCTCGTCAGTGGCCTGCGGCCCGGCGTCGACCGTGACGCGCGGGCGCAGCGTGACGTCCGTGAACTGCCCCTCGCCCCGCGACTCCACGCGCATCGTGCCCGTGGTGTCGTCCACGTACTCCCGGACGACGAGGCCCGACTCCGCCGCGAGGTGCAGGAACCACAGCATGTGGCACTGGGACAGGCTCGCGACGAAGAGCTCCTCGGGGTTGTGCCGCGCCGGGTCCCCGCGGAACGTCGGGTCGGCACTGCCGGCCAGCGCAGGCTTGCCTGCTACCAGCACCCGATGGTCGCGCGAGTACGAGGTGTACGACGTCGTCGCCGCGTCGCCACCGCCGGGCGTGTCGGGCCAGGCGACGGTGACGGCGTAGTTGTGGTGCGCACCCATGCCCACACGGTAGGGGGTCAGGCCGCGCTGCGCCCTCCGGACCGCTTCGTGGCGCCCTTCTCCTTCGTGGCGCCCTTCTCCTTCGCGCCCTTCCCCTTGGCCGCGCCCGTCGTCGCGGTGCCCTTGGCCTTCCCCGTGCTCTTCGCCGAGGCTCGAGCCCGCGGCGCGGAGGACGCCGAGGTCGCGGCCGCGCTGCGCGCCGAGGCGCGGGACGCCGTGGGTACCGCCGGGTGCTCGTCGAGGATGCTCGCGAGGAAGCGCCCGGTGTGGCTGGCCTCGACGCGGGCGACCTCCTCGGGCGTGCCCTGAGCGACGACGGTGCCGCCGCCGGAGCCACCCTCGGGGCCCATGTCGACGACCCAGTCCGCGCTCTTGATGACGTCCAGGTTGTGCTCGATCACCAGGACCGTGTTGCCCTTCTCGACGAGCGACTGCAGCACGCCGAGCAGCTTGCGGATGTCCTCGAAGTGGAGGCCCGTGGTCGGCTCGTCCAGGACGTAGATGGTGCGTCCCGTGGACCGCTTCTGCAGCTCGCTCGCGAGCTTGACGCGCTGCGCCTCGCCGCCCGAGAGCGTCGGGGCCGGCTGCCCGAGCCGCACGTAACCGAGCCCTACCTCGACCAGCGTGGTGAGGAAGCGCGAGATCGCCGGGAACGCGGCGAAGAACTCCGCGGCCTCGTCGATCGGCATGTCGAGGACGTCGGCCACGGTCTTGCCCTTGAAGTGCACCTCGAGCGTCTCGCGGTTGTACCGGGCCCCGTGGCACACCTCGCACGGGACGTAGACGTCCGGGAGGAAGTTCATCTCGATCTTCAGCGTGCCGTCACCGGCGCACGCCTCGCAACGGCCGCCCTTGACGTTGAAGGAGAACCGCCCGGGACCGTAGCCACGGACCTTGGCCTCCTCGGTCTCCGCGAAGATCTTGCGGATCCGGTCCCACACCCCGGTGTACGTGGCGGGGTTGGACCGCGGCGTGCGCCCGATCGGCCCCTGGTCGACGTGCACCACCTTGTCCAGCTGGTCGACCCCCGTCACCCGGGTGTGCCGCCCCGCGACCTGACGGGCGCCGTTGAGCTCGTTCGCGAGCACCGTGTGCAGGATCGAGTTCACGAGGGTCGACTTGCCCGAGCCCGAGACGCCGGTCACCGCGGTGAGCACGCCGAGCGGGAACGAGACGTCGATCCCCCGCAGGTTGTTCTCCCGCGCTCCGACGACGGTCACCTCGCGACCCGGGTCCGTGGCGCGACGCTCGGCCGGCAGCGCGATCGAGCGCCGGCCGGACAGGTAGGCGCCCGTCATGGACTCCTCGGCCTCGAGCAGGCCCGCGTAGTCGCCCGAGTGCACGACGCGGCCGCCGTGCTCTCCCGCCCCGGGCCCGACGTCGACGATCCAGTCCGCGGCGCGGATGGTGTCCTCGTCGTGCTCCACGACGATCAGTGTGTTCCCCAGGTCGCGCAGCCGGGTGAGGGTCTCGATCAGGCGGCGGTTGTCGCGCTGGTGCAGCCCGATGGACGGCTCGTCCAGCACGTAGAGCACCCCGACCAGGCCCGACCCGATCTGGGTGGCCAGGCGGATGCGCTGCGCCTCGCCGCCGGACAGCGTGCCGGCCGGGCGCTCGAGGGAGAGGTAGTGCAGACCGACGTCGACCAGGAAGCCGAGCCGCGCATGGATCTCCTTGAGCACCTCGGTCGCGATCGCCCGCTCGCGCTCCCCCAGCTCCAGGCCGTCGAGGAAGTGCTTGGCCTCGTCGATCGGCAGCCGGCAGACGTCCCAGATCGACTTGCCGCCGACCGTGACCGCGAGCACCTCGGGCTTCAGCCGCGCGCCCGAGCACACCGGGCACGGGACCTCGCGCATGTAGGCCTCGTACTTCTCCTTGGACCAGTCGGACTCGGTCTCCCGGTGCCGCCGCTCCAGGAAGGTCACCGCGCCCTCGAAGCCCGTGGAGTACTGGCGCTCGCGCCCCCACCGGTTCTTGTAGCGCACGTGCACCTGGTGGTTGCGGCCGAACAGGATCGCGTCGCGGGCGCGCTGCGGCAGCGCGCGCCACGGCACGTCCATGGAGAAGCTCATCTCCTCCGCGAGCGCGGTGAGCACCCGTTCGAAGTACTCCGACGACGTCAGCGCCCACGGCACGACGGCGCCGTCGCGCAGCGTGCGCTCCTCGTCGGGCACGACGAGGTCGGGGTCGACCTCGAGGCGGAAGCCGATCCCCGTGCACTCCGGGCAGGCGCCGTACGGGGCGTTGAAGGAGAAGGTGCGGGGCTCGATCTCGTCCAGCGCCAGCGGGTGGTCGTTGGGGCACGCCCGCTTCTCGGAGAACTTGCGCACCCGGTCGAGGTCGTCGGTGTCGGCGTCGACGAGCTCCACCATCACGAGGCCGCCCGCGAGCCGCAGGGCGGTCTCGACCGAGTCGGTGAGGCGCCGCTGCACCCCCTCGCGGGACACGAGCCGGTCGACGACCACCTCGATGTCGTGCTTGAGCTTCTTCTCGAGCGCGGGCGGGCTGGTCAGCTGGACCACCTCGCCGTCGACCCGCGCGCGGGCGAAGCCCTGCGTCTGCAGCTCGGCGAAGAGGTCGGCGTACTCGCCCTTGCGCCCGCGCACCACCGGCGCGAGGACCTGGTAGCGGGTGCCCTCCGGCAGCTCCAGCAGCTTGTCGACGATCTGCTGCGGGGTCTGCGAGCGCACGGGCTCACCGCACACGGGGCAGTGCTGCGTGCCCGCCCGGGCGAACAGCAGACGGAGGTAGTCGTAGACCTCCGTGATCGTGCCCACCGTCGACCGGGGGTTGCGGTTGGTCGACTTCTGGTCGATCGACACGGCGGGCGACAGGCCCTCGATGAAGTCGACGTCGGGCTTGTCCATCTGGCCCAGGAACTGGCGCGCGTACGCGGAGAGCGACTCCACGTAGCGCCGCTGCCCCTCGGCGAAGATCGTGTCGAATGCCAGCGAGGACTTGCCGGAGCCCGACAGGCCGGTGAAGACGATGAGCTCGTCACGCGGGAGGTCGAGCTCGACGTTGCGCAGGTTGTGCTCGCGGGCGCCGGAGATGACGAGGCGGTTGCTCACCCGGGCATCCTACGTCGGGTGGCCGACATTCGTACAGGCGTTCTATGCCCTGCGGAGCGTCTGTCCGGTCACACCCGCCCCTGCGGCGCGTCCCACGACGACGCGCGTCGCCGCGGCACGGACGGGTCCCGCACAGGACCGCGCACAGGACGGCACGGGGTGCTTGGATACGGCCATGTCCGTCTTCGCCGTCACCTACGTCTACGTCGCCGACCCCGACCGCCTCGACGCGGTCCGGCCCGAGCACCGGGAGTTCCTGCAGGGCCTGCACGACCGGAACGCGCTGCACGTGTCCGGCCCGCTGCCCGCCACCCCCGAGGGCGAGCCGCGCGGGGCCCTCCTCGTCGTCGAGGCCGACGACGCCACGGCCGCGCTGGAGCTGCTCGCCGACGACCCGTTCCACCGCGAGGGGCTGGTCGCGCACCGCGCGGCGCGCGAGTTCGTCCCCGTGGTCGGCGGCTTCGCGGCCTGACGGCCTGCGCGCCGGCCTGACCGACCCCCAGAGCCGGAGGACCGAGGAAGGCCCCGGACGACGAGTCGTCCGGGGCCTTCCGTGGTCGTCGGCCAGGCAGTCAGCGGCCGTCAGCGGCTGACTGCGGCTGTCAGCGGCCGGGGGCCTCCGGCCCGGACGGCGTCGGCTCGGCGCTCTCCTCGACCTCCTGCGCGTCCTCCTGCCCGTCCTCCTGTGCCGACACGACCGAGGTCCGGTGCGTCTTGGCCAGGCTCGCGACCGTCGCGATCGCGATCGACCCGAGGATGACGGCCAGCGACAGCCAGATCGGGATCTCGGGCGCCCACGCGACGGGCTCCCCTCCGTTGAGGAAGGGCAGCGTGTTGGTGTGCAGCGCCTCCAGGATGAGCTTGACGCCGATGAACCCGAGGATGACCGCGAGCGCGATCGGCAGGTACACCAGCCGCTCCAGGAGGCCGCCCAGGAGGAAGTACAGCTGGCGCAGCCCCATGAGCGCGAAGATGTTCGCGGTGAAGACGATGAACGGGTCCTTCGTCAGGCCGAAGATCGCGGGGATCGAGTCGAGCGCGAACAGCAGGTCGGTCGACCCGATCGCGACGAAGACGACCAGCATCGGGGTGAACAGCTTCTTGCCGTCGACGACCGTGCGGACCTTGGCGCCGTCGTACTTCTCGCTCAGCGGCAGCACCCGTCGCAGCATGCGGATGGCGACGTTCTCCTTGTACTCGTCCTCGTCGTCGCCGGCGACCAGCTTGATCGCGGTGTAGATGAGGAACGCGCCGAAGAGGTAGAACACCCACACGAACTGCTCGAGGATGGCCGCGCCCGCCAGGATGAACGCGCCGCGCAGGACCAGCGCGATGATGATGCCGACCATCAGGACCATCTGCTGGTGCCGCTTGGGCACGGCGAAGCGCGACATGATGATGACGAACACGAACAGGTTGTCGACGCTCAGCGAGTACTCGGTGAGCCACCCCGCGTAGAACTCTCCCGCCGGAGCGGCGCCCCCGACGGCCAGCACGATCAGGCCGAACACCACCGCCAGCCCGACGTAGAACGCGACCCACAGGCCGCTCTCCTTCATGCTCGGCACGTGCGGGCGGCGGCCCACGATCGCGAGGTCGACGGCCAGCAGCACGATCAGCGCCGCGAGCGACGCCGCCTCGAACCAGAACGGCAGCTCGTGGGTCATGCATCTCCTTCGGTGGTGGATGTCGCCGCCGCCCGGACCTGGCGGTCACGCCGGTCGCGCGCGAGCGAGGCGATCGTCGTGACGGCGAGCACCACCACGATGAAGGCGAGGGACACGGTGGTCGGGATCTCGGGGATCGCCTCCACGTGCTGCCCGCCGTTGACGAACGGCACCTCGTTGGTGTGCAGGGCGTGGATCACCAGCTTGACACCGATGAAGCCGAGGATCGCGGCCAGCCCGTAGTTGAGGTAGACGAGCCGGTCGAGAAGACCGTCGACGAGGAAGTAGAGCTGGCGCAGGCCGAGCAGCGAGAACGCGTTCGCCGCGAACACGAGGTAGGTCTCCTGCGTGAGGCCGAAGATCGCGGGGATGGAGTCGACGGCGAACAGCAGGTCCGCGCTGCCGATCGCGACCATCACGATGAGCATCGGCGTGATGTAGCGCCGTCCGTCGATCTTCGCCACCATCTTGTCGCCGACGAAGGTCTCCGTCGTGGGGAACAGGCGCCGCGTCAGGCGCAGCACCCCGTTCTCGTTCCACTCCTCGTCGTGCCCCGTGCCCGACCGGGCCTGGGCGATCGCCGTCCAGATGAGGAACGCGCCGAAGACGTAGAAGACCCAGGCGAAGTTGGCGATGATCGCGGCGCCCGCGACGATGAAGACCGTGCGCAGCACGAGCGCGATCGTGATCCCGATGAGGAGCACCCGCTGCTGGTACTCCCGCGGCACCCGGAAGCTCGTCATGATCAGGACGAACACGAACAGGTTGTCGACGCTGAGGGACTTCTCCGTGATGTAGCCGGCGAAGTACTCCCCGCCGTACTCGCCGCCCCACACGAGCCAGACGATGACTCCGAACACCACCGCGACCGCGACGTAGGCGAGGGACCACGTGGCGGACTCACGGAGCGTCGGGGCGTGCGGGGTCCGCACGTGACCGACGTAGTCGACGGCGAGCATCGCCAGGATGACGACGACGGTGATGACCCACACCCACAAAGGAACGTTCACTGGCAAGCCTCCGGTACGTAGCACTGAGCACCGGAGGTCTTCCCCACCCGGACGGGCTGCGCGCCGTGCGTCCGGGCCGAAGAGGCCGGTCCGGCGGCGGCGCCGGACGTGATGACGACCTCATCGTGGGCGGGGTACTCCCCTCCAACCCGCATACCCTACATGAGACACGGGCCCGGCCCTCCGCGCTCGCCGGAGCGCGGACCCGCTGGTCAGCGCCCGCCTCAGGCGGTGGCGGCCTGCATCTGCCGGAGCTCCTTCTTCAGGCCGCCGATCTCGTCGCGCAGCCTCGCCGCCACCTCGAACTGCAGCTCTGCCGCCGCGGCGTGCATCTGGTCACTCAGCTCCTGGATCAGCTCGGCGAGCTCGCCTGCCGCAGCGCCCGCCAGGCGGTTGCCCGTCGTCGCGCCCTCCTTCGGCGACCCCGGCACGGGGGCCCGCCCGCGACCCTGGCCGGTGGCGGGAGACTTGCGGTACCCGCCGGACAGCAGCTCGGCGGTGTCGATGTCTTCGCGGGCGAGCATGTCCGTGACGTCGGCGATCTTCTTGCGCAACGGCTGCGGGTCGATCCCGTGCTCGGTGTTGTACGCGACCTGCTTGGCGCGGCGCCGGTCGGTCTCGTCGAGCGCGTACCGCATCGCCGGGGTCACCTTGTCCGCGTACATGTGCACCTCGCCGGTGACGTTGCGGGCCGCGCGGCCGATGGTCTGGATGAGGGACCGCTCCGAGCGCAGGAACCCCTCCTTGTCCGCGTCGAGGATCGCGACCAGCGACACCTCGGGCAGGTCGAGGCCCTCGCGCAGGAGGTTGATGCCGACGAGCACGTCGTACTCCCCCAGCCGCAGCTCGCGCAGGAGCTCCACCCGGCGCAGCGTGTCCACCTCGGAGTGCAGGTACCGCACCCGCACGTCCTTCTCCAGGAAGTAGTCCGTGAGGTCCTCGGCCATCTTCTTGGTCAGCGTCGTGACGAGCACCCGCTCGTCCTTGTCGACCCGTTCGCGGATCTCGTGCAGGAGGTCGTCGATCTGCCCGGTGGTCGGCTTGACGATCACCTGCGGGTCGACGAGGCCGGTCGGCCGAATGACCTGCTCGACCACGCCGTCGGACATCGACAGCTCGTAGTCCCCCGGCGTCGCGGACAGGTAGACCGTCTGGCCGATCCGCTCGACGAACTCCTCCCACCGCAGGGGCCGGTTGTCCATCGCGCTGGGCAGCCGGAACCCGTGCTCGACGAGCGACCGCTTGCGCGACATGTCGCCCTCGAACATGGCGCCGATCTGCGGCACGGTCTGGTGGGACTCGTCGATGACGAGCAGGAAGTCCTCGGGGAAGTAGTCGAGCAGCGTGTTCGGCGGGGAGCCCTGCTCGCGCCCGTCGATGTGCCGGGAGTAGTTCTCGATCCCGCTGCACGTGCCGATCTGGCGCATCATCTCGATGTCATAGGTGGTGCGCATGCGCAGCCGCTGGGCCTCCAGCAGCTTGTTCTGCTGCTCCAGCTCCGCCAGGCGGTCCGCGAGCTCGACCTCGATGCCGGCGATCGCCCGCTCCATGCGCTCCGGACCCGCCACGTAGTGCGTGGCCGGGAAGAGGTAGACGCTCTGCTCCGACCGGATCACCTCGCCGGTGAGCGGGTGGAGCGTCTGGATCGACTCGATCTCGTCGCCGAACATCTCGATGCGCACGGCGAGCTCCTCGTACACCGGGATGATCTCGACCGTGTCGCCCCGGACCCGGAACGTGCCGCGCGTGAACGCCATGTCGTTGCGCGTGTACTGCATCTGCACGAAGCGCCGCAGCATGTCGTCACGGTCGACGACGTCCCCGACGTCGAGCCGCACCATCCGGTCCACGTACTCCTGCGGCGTGCCGAGGCCGTAGATGCACGACACCGAGGCGACGACGACGACGTCCCGTCGCGTGAGCAACGACGACGTGGCGGAGTGCCGCAGGCGCTCCACCTCGTCGTTGATCGACGAGTCCTTCTCGATGTAGGTGTCCGTCTGCGCGATGTACGCCTCGGGCTGGTAGTAGTCGTAGTACGAGACAAAGTACTCGACGGCGTTGTTCGGCAGCAGCTCCCGGAACTCCGTGGCCAGCTGCGCCGCGAGCGTCTTGTTAGGCGCCATGACCAGGGTGGGGCGCTGCAGCTTCTCGATGAGCCACGCCGTCGTCGCGCTCTTGCCCGTGCCGGTCGCGCCCAGGAGGACCACGTCCTTCTCGCCCGCCCGCACGCGCGCGGACAGGTCCGCGATCGCGGTCGGCTGGTCACCCGAGGGCTGGTAGTCGGACACCACCTCGAAGGGGGCCACCGCACGCTGCAGGTCGGTCACAGGTCGCATGCCACCACCGTACGGCGACCCCCTGACACGCACCGGGCGCGGGCGCGCCCGGTGCTCCGCCCCCTCAGGCCTCGGCGGCGGCCTCGGACTCCTGGTCGACCTCCGCGCGCAGCCGCTGCCAGAGCTCGTCCACCTGGTCCCGGAGGTGCTCCTCCGTCCCTGTGCCGTCCAGCGTGACGTCGGCCACGGCGGCACGCTCCTCGTCGGCGGCCTGCGCGGCGACCCGGGCGCGCGCCGCCGCCTCGGCCAGCCCGCGCCCGTCGACCAGCCGCGCGACCCGCTGCTCGGCCGGGGCCTGCACCACGACGAGGAGGTGGAAGCGGTCCGCCTGCCCGGTCTCGACCAGCAGCGGGATGTCGTGCACGACCACCGCGCGGTCGTCGGCCGCCCCCGCGAGCGCCTCCCGCTCCGCGGCGATGCGCCGGATCTCGGGGTGCAGGATCCCCTCGAGGCGCTCGCGCGCCGCAGCGTCGCCGAACACGACGCGGCCGAGGGCCGGGCGGTCCAGCGCGCCGTCCGGCGCGAGCACACCGTCTCCGAAGGCGGCCACGACCTCCTCCAGCCCGACCGTGCCGGGGGCCACCACCTCCCTGGCCAGGACGTCGTGGTCGATCACGACGGCACCGAGCTCGGAGAGCCGGCGCGCGACGACGGACTTGCCTGCGGCGATGCCGCCTGTGAGGCCGATGCGGAGCATGGGGACCATCCTGCCTCCGGCGTAGGCTTCCCGCCATGAGCGCCCGCGGCTCCCTGCCGCGGGCCGAGGGGGAGGTGGCATGGCGGGCGGAGGCATGATGCGCTCGTACCTGAAGGACTCGTCGGTGACGGACCGGCGCCTGACGGGCTCCACCCTCCGACGGATCCTGGCCTTCGCCCGGCCGTACCGGGCGCAGCTGGTGGCGTTCGTCGCCCTCCTGGTGCTCAGCGCGGCGGCGGGGGCCGTCACCCCCCTGCTGTTCCGTCGCCTCATCGACGACGGCATCGCGACCGGCGACCGGCGCCTGGTGGTGTCGATGGCAGCCGCGGCCGTGGGGATCGCCCTCGTCACCGCAGCCTTGGCGGTGGCCGAGCGGTGGCTGTCGTCGCGCGTGGGCGAAGGGCTCATCCTCGACCTGCGCACGGTGGTCTTCGACCACGTGCAGCGGATGCCGCTCGCCTTCTTCGCACGCGCCCGGACGGGCGCCCTGGTCCAGCGGCTCAACGGCGACGTCCTCGGCGCGCAGCAGGCGTTCACGTCCACGCTGCAGACCGTGATCTCGAACGGGCTCACGATCGCGTTCACCCTCGCCGCCATGTTCGCGATGTCCTGGCGGCTCACCCTGCTGTCCGTGGTCCTCGTGCCCGCGTTCGTGCTCCCGGCTCGCTGGTTCGGCCGCCGCCTCGCGACGCTGGCCCGCACCGGCTACGACCTGAACGCCGACGCCGGTCAGATGATGAACGAGCGCTTCAACGTGGCGGGCGCCCACCTCGTCAAGATCTTCGGCGACCCCGACGTGGAGAGCTCCCGCTACGCGGCCCAGGTGCGCCAGCTGCGGGACCTCGGCGTGCGCACGGCCCTGCTCGGCACGTGGTTCCGCGTGGGCCTCACGACGCTGGCCTCGGTCGCGATCGCGCTGGTCTACGGGCTGGGCGGGCTGCAGGCGATCGCCGGCGAGCTCACCGTGGGCACCGTGGTCGCGCTCACCGCGTACCTCGGGCGCCTGTACGGCCCGCTGTCCGCCATGTCGAACGTGCAGGTCGACGTGATGACCGCCCTGGTGAGCTTCGAGCGGGTGCTCGAGGTCCTCGACCTCGAGCCCGCGATCGCGGAGAAGCCCGGCGCCGTCGACCTGCGCGTCGCCGTGGCGGACCGCGGTGCTTCCGTCGAGCTCGACCGCGTGACGTTCCGGTACCCGAGCGCAGACGAGGTCTCCCTGGCCTCTCTTGAGTCCGTCGCGACGCTGCGCTCGGACCCCACGGACGACACGCTGCGCGAGGTGTCGTTCACGGTGCCGGCCGGCGCCATGGTCGCCCTCGTGGGTCCCTCCGGTGCGGGGAAGACCACGGTCTCCCAGCTCGTCTCACGCATGTACGACCCGACGTCGGGAGCGGTACGGATCGCGGGCACGGACCTGCGCGACGTCACGGCCGCGTCGCTGCGGGGCACCGTCGGCGTGGTGTCGCAGGAGGCGCACCTCTTCCACGACACCGTCGCCGCCAACCTGCGCTTCGCGCGCCCGGGGGCCTCGGACGCGGATCTCGAGAGGGCGCTGCGCCAGGCGCGGATCTGGGACCTCGTCGCGCGGCTCCCGGAGGGTGTCGACACCGTCGTCGGCGACCGCGGCTACCGCCTCTCCGGCGGGGAGCGCCAACGGCTCGCCATCGCCCGGCTCCTCCTGCGGGCGCCGGACGTCGTCGTCCTCGACGAGGCGACGGCCCACCTGGACTCCGAGTCGGAGGCGGCCGTCCAGGCGGCCCTCGACCAGGCGCTGGCCGGCCGCACGTCGCTCGTCATCGCCCACCGCCTCTCGACCGTGCGCGCCGCGGACACCATCGTCGTGCTGGCCGAGGGCCGCGTCGTCGAGCTCGGCACCCACCTGGAGCTCCTCGCCGCAGGGGGCCTGTACGCCGAGCTCTACGCCACCCAGTTCGCCCAGACCGAGCCGACGACGGCCGACTGACCACGGCGCGCCACCGCACGGCGCGCGACGCGCGCCCCCCTGGGCCCGCCGCACGGCCGTCGCCGGGGTGACGGGCACCGGCCGATGCCGGGACAGAACGACGGCGGCCCGCCACCCCGAGGGGTGACGGGCCGCCGTGGGCACCGGTGGGTCGTGGACGACCCGGCCGGATCAGTTGCCGGTGAGCTTCTCGCGAAGCGCGGCGAGCGCCTCGTCCGAGGCGAGCGTGCCCGCGGCCTCCTGCGCCGGCGCGGCCGACGAGTAGGAGGAGGAGGACGACGACGCACCGGCGCTGGAGCCGCCGCTGCTGCCGGGGACCGCGTCGTTCACGGCCGCGTCGGCGTCCGCCGCGATGGCCGCACGGACCTGCTCGCGGTGCGACTCCCAGCGGGCGTGCGCCTTGGCGTACTCCGCCTCCCAGGCCTCGCGCTGCGTCTCGAAGCCCTCGAGCCACTCGTTGGTCTCCGGGTCGAAGCCCTCGGGGTACTTGTACTCGCCGTTCTCGTCGTACTCGGCAGCCATGCCGTAGAGCGCGGGGTCGAAGTCCTCGGACTCCGGGTCCATGCCCTCGTTGGCCTGCTTGAGCGACAGCGAGATGCGACGACGCTCGAGGTCGATGTCGATGACCTTGACGAACACCTCGGCACCGACGCTGACGACCTGCTCGGGCAGCTCGACGTGGCGCACGGCCAGCTCCGAGATGTGCACGAGACCCTCGATGCCGTCCTCGACGCGGACGAACGCACCGAACGGCACGAGCTTCGTGACCTTGCCCGGCACGACCTGGCCGATGGCGTGGGTGCGGGCGAAGGTCTGCCACGGGTCCTCCTGCGTCGCCTTCAGCGACAGGGAGACACGCTCGCGGTCGAAGTCGACGTCGAGCACCTCGACGGTGACCTCCTGGCCCACCTCGACGACCTCGGACGGGTGGTCGATGTGCTTCCAGGACAGCTCGGAGACGTGCACCAGACCGTCGACGCCGCCGAGGTCCACGAACGCACCGAAGTTGACGATCGAGGAGACGACACCGGGGCGCACCTGGCCCTTCTGCAGCGTCTGCAGGAAGGTGGAGCGGACCTCGGACTGCGTCTGCTCGAGCCAGGCACGGCGCGACAGGACCACGTTGTTGCGGTTCTTGTCGAGCTCGATGATCTTGGCCTCGATCTCCTTGCCGACGTACGGCGCGAGGTCGCGGACGCGACGCATCTCCACGAGGGAGGCGGGGAGGAAGCCACGGAGACCGATGTCGAGGATGAGGCCGCCCTTGACGACCTCGATGACGGTGCCGGTGACGACGCCGTCCTCCTCCTTGATCTTCTCGATCGTGCCCCAGGCGCGCTCGTACTGGGCGCGCTTCTTCGACAGGATCAGGCGACCCTCCTTGTCCTCCTTCTGGAGGACGAGAGCCTCGACGGCGTCGCCCACGGCGACGACCTCGCCCGGGTCCACGTCGTGCTTGATGGAGAGCTCCCGGGACGGGATCACGCCCTCCGTCTTGTAACCGATGTCGAGGAGGACCTCGTCGCGGTCGACCTTGACGATCGTGCCTTCCACGATGTCACCATCGTTGAAGTACTTGATGGTGGCGTCGACGGCGGCAAGGAAGTCCTCCTCGGTGCCGATGTCGTTGACGGCAACCTGCGGGGCGGACTTCGTGGTGGAGATGGTCATTGAGTAGATGCTCCGATGCGGACAGGACGTAGTGCGGACAGGGTCTGTGGTACGGGCCCCGGGCGTCGGCACGGTGGTCGATCCGCACGACGGCGATTCGAACTCCGGGACGTCCTCGGGCGCACTGCACCGCCGACCATCTTATCGACGGCGCTGCGCCGGGTCAACGCGCCGATCGCGCGGCCGACGTCGTCACCGACCGCCCGTCCGGAGCCCGTGCCACGATGACCGGGTGAGCGACCATCCTCCCGCGCCCCGCCCGATCGCGCACGCGGGCTACCAGGACGTTCCCGACGCGGCCGGCAGCGCTGCGGCACGTGGCTGGTGGGACGAGAACGCCGACGAGTACCTTGCCGAGCACGGCCAGTTCCTGGGCGACGCAGGCTTCCGCTGGGGCCCGGAAGGTCTCACGGAGGCGGAGGCGGGGCTGCTCGGCGACGTGACCGGGGCGCGGGCCGTCGAGATCGGCGCGGGCGCCGCGCACTGTGCCCGGTGGCTCGCCGCCCGGGGCGCCGACGTCGTCGCCACCGACGTCTCCGGCCGCATGCTCGCCGGTGCCGCGCACCTCAACGACGTCACGGGGGTGGCCGTCCCGCTCGTCCAGGCCGACGCCCGACGGCTCCCGTTCGCGTCGTCGAGCGTCGACGTGGTCTTCACGTCGTACGGGGCGATCCCCTTCGTCGCCGACGCCGCGCGCGTGCACGCCGAGGCCGCGCGGGTGCTGCGGCCGGGCGGCCGCTGGGTGTTCTCCGTGACGCACCCTGTGCGGTGGGCGTTCCCCGACGACCCGTCCGCCCGCGGACTCACAGCGGACCGGTCCTACTTCGACCGCCGGCCCTACGTGGAGGCCGACGACCACGGCGAGGTCCGGTACGCCGAGTACCACCGCACGGTCGGCGACCACGTGCGCGACGTCGCGGCCGCCGGGCTGCGCCTGCGCGACCTGGTCGAGCCCGAGTGGCCGGCGTGGAACACCGCGACCTGGGGCGGCTGGAGCCCGGAGCGTGGCGCCGTGCTGCCCGGTACCGCCGTCTTCGTCACGACCAAGGACTGAGCCGCCGCCGGTCGGCCCGGCGTCCTGCCCGCCCGCGTCAGTGCCCCGCGCCAGCGCCCCGCGTCAGTGCCCCGCGTCGTGCCAGGTGGGGCCGGCACCGACCGAGACGTCGAGCGGCACGTGGAGCGAGGCGGCCGAGCCCATCTGCGTGCGCAGCACGTCCTCCGCCGCGTCCCGCTCCCCCGGCGCGACCTCGACCACGAGCTCGTCGTGGACCTGCAGCAGCAGCCGCGAGGCGAGGCCCCGCTCGTCCAGCTCGCGCTGCACACCGAGCATCGCGACCTTGATGATGTCTGCCGCGCTGCCCTGGATGGGGGCGTTGAGCGCCATCCGCTCCGCCATCTGCCGCCGCTGCCGGTTGTCGCTCGTGAGGTCGGGCAGGTAGCGCCGACGGCCCAGGATCGTGGCGGTGTACCCGGTCGCCCGGGCCTCCTCCACGACGCCGGTGAGGTACTCACGGACCCCGCCGAACCGCGTGAAGTAGTCGTCCATCAGGGACTGTGCCTCGCCGGTGGGGATGGTGAGCTGCTGCGACAGGCCGAAGGCGCTCAGCCCGTAGGCGAGGCCGTAGCTCATGGCCTTGATCTTCGAGCGCATCTCGGACGTGACGTCCTCGGGGGCGACCTCGAAGACGCGCGAGCCCACGTACCGGTGGAGGTCCTCCCCCGACCGGAACGCCTCGATGAGCCCTTCGTCGCCGGACAGGTGCGCCATGATCCGCATCTCGATCTGGCTGTAGTCCGCGGTGAGCAGCGTCTCGTAGCCCTCGCCGACCCGGAAGGCGCGCCGGATGCGCCGTCCCTCCTCCGTGCGGATCGGGATGTTCTGCAGGTTCGGGTCGGTCGAGCTCAGGCGCCCCGTGGCGGCGATGGTCTGCTGGAACGTCGTGTGGATCCGGCCGTCCGGAGCCACCGACTTGAGCAGGCCCTCGACCGTCGAGCGCAGCCGCGTGGCGTCGCGGTGCGCCAGCAGGTGCTCGAGGAAGGGGTGCTCGGTCTTGACGTACAGGTCCTGCAGCGACGCGGCGTCGGTGGTGTAGCCGGTCTTGATCTTCTTGGTCTTGGGCATCCCGAGCTGGTCGAAGAGCACCTCCTGCAGCTGCTTGGGGCTGCCGAGGTTCACCTGCCGTCCGATGACGTCGTAGGCCTCCGCGGCCGCGTCGGCGACCATGGAGGCGAACTGGTTCTCGAGCTCCGTGAGGTACTCGACGTCGGCGGCGATGCCGGTGGCCTCCATCCGCCCCAGCACGGCGCTGAGTGGCAGCTCGAGGTCTGTCAGCAGGTCGGCGGCACCCCGGTCGGCGAGCTGGCCGGACAGGGCCGCCGCCAGCTCCACCACCGCGGCGGCCCGGACGGCCGCCTGGCGGGCCCGCGGGTCGTCCGCGCCGTCCCCGCCGTCCAGGGCGAGGTCCAGGGCTCCCTGCCCGTCGGACGCGGGCGCCGAGCCCGCCGACAGCTCCCGCCCGAGGAGCCGCACCGTGAGGTCGGCCAGGTCGTAGCCGCGCTGGTCCGGGTAGCACAGGTACGCCGCGAGCTCCGTGTCGAAGGACACGCCCCGCAGGTCGAGCCCGCGCCCGGCGAGCTCGTGCCACGCCGCCTTCGCGCCGTGGACGACCTTCGGGGCCCCGGCGTCCGCGAGCCATGCGGCAAGAGCGCTCTCGTCCTCGGGCGTGACGTCCGCGAGGTCGACGACGACGGCCGCGCCCTGGCCGCCGTCCGCCGGCCCCTCCGCCACCGCCACCTCCCAGGCGTCGCCGGCCCCGGGCGTCGGGGTGCCCGTGACCTCGAGCCCCAGGGCCCGGCCGGCACGGGCGGCGAGCCACTCGCCCAGGCCTCCGGACGCGAGTGACGCGAGCTCGACCTCCAGGCCCTCGACCGCCGTCGGCTCCGCCGGCTCGGCGGACGGGTCAGCCGCGAGCAGCCGGTCCCGCAGGGTGCCGAACTGCAGGGTGTCCGACACCCGGTGCACGGCCTCACGGTCGAACCCGGCCAGGCTCAGGTCGTCCACGGTCAGCGGCAGCTCGACGTGGTCGAGCAGCGCGTTGAGCTCCCGGTTGAGGCGGACCTGGTCGAGCGCCTCGCGCAGGTTGCCCGCCGCCTTGCCCTTGAGCTCGTCGACGTGCTCGAGGAGGGGCTCCAGGCCCCCGTACGTGGTCACCCACTTCGCGGCGGTCTTGGGGCCGACGCCGACCACCCCCGGCAGGTTGTCGCTCGACTCCCCGACCAGGGCGGCGAGGTCGGGGTACTGGTGCGGAGGGACGCCGTACTTCTCGGTGACGGCCTCCGGCGTCATCCGGGCCAGATCAGAGACCCCGCGCTTGGGGTAGAGCACGGTGACGCGGTCGTTCACGAGCTGCAGCGAGTCGCGGTCGCCCGAGCACACGAGCACGTCCAGGCCCGCCTCGGCGCCCTCGCGCGCGAGCGTCGCCAGGATGTCGTCCGCCTCGATGCCCTCGCGCTGCAGCGCCGGGATCCGCAGCGCCTCGAGGACCTCCTTGATCAGCGGCACCTGGCCACGGAAGACCTCGGGCGTCGCGTCGCGGTTGCCCTTGTACTCGGGGAAGCGCTCGGTGCGGAACGTCACGCGGCCGGCGTCGAACGCGACGGCGGCGTGCGTCGGCTGCTCGTCGCGCAGCAGGTTGGTCAGCATCGACGTGAAGCCGTAGACGGCGTTCGTCACCTGCCCGCTGGACGTCACCAGCGTGTCCGGCAGCGCGAAGAACGCGCGGTACGCCATGGAGTGGCCGTCGATCAGCAGGAGGCGTGGGCGGGTCCCGGTTCGCGCGGAGGTCGTCACGGGTGCCAACCTATCGCCCATGGCTGACACCTCCACCGGCACCCCCGAGTTCCCCAGCACCCTGGACCAGTGGGCGGCGGCGAGCCGCGGCACGCTGATCGAGCGTCTGGGCATCGAGCTGACGGGCGTGGCCGCCGACCTCACCACCGGGACCATGCCCGTGGCCGGCAACACGCAGCCCGCGGGCCTGCTGCACGGCGGGGCGACGGCGTCGCTTGCCGAGACGCTCGCGTCGGTCGCGGCCCAGCAGCACGCGGGTCCGGAGCGCGCCGCGGTCGGCCTGGAGCTCAACGCGACGCACCACCGCGGCGTGCGCAGCGGGACGGTGCACGGGGAGGCGCGAGCCCTGCACCTGGGCCGCTCGACCGCCGCCTACGAGATCGTCGTCAGCGACGACGCAGGGCGGCGGGTCTGCACCGCGCGGCTCACCTGCATGATCCTGAGCTGATCCGCACCGATCCGAGGGCGGCGACACCCGCCCGGTGCGGCGGACGTCAGGAGACGGAACCGCTCGTCGCGTCCCGGTGCGGCCGCGCGCCCAGCTCGACGAAGCCGTCGACGACGTCGTCGGCCTGCTCGCCGGGGCGGCCGGCCGCCTCGCGCAGCGCGGCGTCACGCTCCTCCTGGAAGGCGCGCAGGTCGACCGGGCCGGTGGGCAGGCCTGCGGCGCGGGCGCGCCGCCGCCGGGCGACGAGGTCCTCGATCGCCGCACGGGTCGCCTCGCGCCGCCCGACCCGGACAGCGGCGCGGGTCGAGCGGGGGTTCTCCTGCGCCAGGCGCCGCAGCAGGGTCGCCGTGGCGACCACCCGGTGCCCGGACGTCGGCGCGAAGCCGAGGCGGGCGAGGAACCGGTGCATGCCCCTGGCGCCCGGTGCGGGGGCGCAGTACACGTTCTCCGCACCGCGTTCGCCTGCCACGGCGGCAGCCGCCGCGACGAGGGCGTGCCCGACGCCGCGTCGCCGCGCGGACGGCGCAACGAACACGGCGTCGATGTACAGGCTGGTCGTCGTCGCGAACAGCAGCGGGTCGATGACGCGCAGCACCGCGAAGCCGGAGATCTCCTCCTCGTGGGTCGCGACCAGCACCTGGCCGCCCGCGCCCACCAGCACGCTCAGGTGCTCCAGCAGCCGCGACGCGTCAGCGGGAGAGCCCTGCACCGCCGTGGGCGACTCGTCGACCGCGCGCTCCGCGAGGTGCGCGACGGCGACCATGTCGCCCTGCTGGGCCGGCCGGACCTCGACCGCTGCACGCATCGGCACCTCCTCGACGAAAGACCGTCCCCGCGCTCCCGGCGCGGTGGAAGGTCTCCCACCTGTCTGCTCGGGAACCGGGCCGGGCGCTGCCCGTGCTCACGGTCGTTGAAGCATGAATATCACAGATCGGTCACGACACCCAGGCGACGATAGCGGCCCGCAGGTCGTCGCACAACGGCCGTGGCCCGGCCACAGGACATCGTCCTGCGACCGGGCCAACCGGGGTGCGTGTCAGGCGCCGACCTGCTCGATGACGGCGTCCGCCACCTCGCGCATCGTGAGGCGCCGGTCCATCGACGTCTTCTGGATCCAGCGGAAGGACTCGGGCTCGCTGAGACCCATCTTGGTCATGAGCAGCCCCTTGGCGCGGTCCACCCGCTTCCGGGTCTCGAAGCGCTCGGTGAGGTCGGCGACCTCCGACTCGAGGGCCCCGATCTGCTGGTACCGGGAGATCGCGATCTCGACGGCGGGCAGCAGGTCCGCCGGGGTGAACGGCTTGACGACGTAGGCCATCGCACCGGCGTCGCGCGCCCGCTCGACGAGCTCGGTCTGCGAGAACGCGGTGAGGAGCACGACGGGCGCGGCGTGCGCCTTGCCGATCCGCTCGGCCGCCGAGATCCCGTCCAGCTCGGGCATCTTGACGTCCATCACCACGACGTCGGGCTTGAGCTCCGTCGCGAGACGGACGGCCGTCTCGCCGTCACCCGCCTCGCCGACGACGTCGAAGCCGGCCTCGCGCAGCGTCTCGACGACGTCCATGCGGATGAGGGCCTCGTCCTCGACGACCACCGCGCGACGCGCGGGTCGCTCCGGCGTCTTCGGGGCCTCGGGCTCCTGGTCGATCAGGGGCGGCAGGTCGAGCGGCACCGTCGCCTCGGGCTTCGCGTCGTGGGGCTTCTCGTCGGTCACGCGCCCCATCCTAGTGGCCGTGGCGGGGCGACGCGTCCCGTGCCGGGTGTGACGAGTGCGACGCGGCGACACCGTCCCTCCCGCGCGCAGGCGCCGGACGGTTCGGCCCGTGACCTGCACCTGTGGTTCGATGGGGCTCGCACGCCCCGGTAGCCCAACCGGCAGAGGCAATCGGCTCAAACCCGATCCAGTGCGGGTTCGAATCCCGCCCGGGGCACCCCTCGCATCTTCACCCGCCCGCACCCTCGGGCGGTCGCCCGATCCTCGGGCCTTCCCACGACGGTCGCCCCGGCGTCCTCCCCCGGTGAGTCTCACCGAGTCTCGTCGAGGCCCCTTGCCGTCACCCCGCGGTGTCGGTAACTTTCAGGAGCACGGCCCATCAGGGCAACCCTTGACGAACACGCGACGTGTCCGGCGCCGCCGTGCTCCTGCGACGCAGCGGGGCGCGGCGGGCTCACCGCGACGGCGACGACGCCGTGGCGCCATCGCAGGACGACCGGCTCGACGACGACCCGGCGGCCCGCACGCAGCATGAGGCAGGAAGGACCCTGACGATGCGCAACGACCACCCGGCCCCACGAGCGGCCGACCGAGGCCCCCGGCTCAACCGCCGCCAGCTCCTGACGGGCACCGCGCTGGGCGCGGCGACCGTCCCCCTCGCCGCGCTGGGCGCGCAGGCCCGGCCCGAGACCACCGCGGCCGCGGGCGTCCCGGCGCGCCCCGTCGTCCCGGGCGCCGACCGGGCGCACGCCGACGGCTGGGCGACCCTGCGCGGGGAGCGCGTCGGCATCATCACGAACCCCACCGGCGTGCTGCGCAACCTGCGCAACGTCGTCGACGAGATGCACGCCTCCGGCGCCGTGGACCTCGTCGGGGTCTTCGGACCCGAGCACGGGTTCCGCGGCACGGCGCAGGCGGGGAGCTCGGAGGGCACGTTCGTCGACGAGCGCACCGGCCTCACCGTCTACGACGCCTACGGCGCCGGGGTCAGCAAGATGACGGAGATGTTCCGCGCGGCCGAGGTCGAGACCGTCGTCTTCGACATCCAGGACGTCGGCGCCCGCTTCTACACGTACATCTGGACGATGTGGACGGCCATGCAGGCGGCCGTGGCCACCGGGTCCCGGTTCGTCGTCCTCGACCGTCCCAACCCGGTGGGCGGCACCGCCCGCGGCCCCATGATGACCAGCGGGTTCACCTCGGGCGTCGGGGCGAAGGAGATCGTGCAGGCCCACGGCATGACCGTCGGCGAGCTCGCCCGGTTCTTCGACGGCGAGTTCCTCCCCGACGTCGTGGGCGAGCGCCTCGCCCGGCTCGACGTGGTCGAGGTCTCCGGCTGGCGCCGCGACGTCACGTTCGGCGGGACGGGCCTCGACTTCGTGATGCCCAGCCCGAACATGCCCACCCCGGACACCGCCCTCGCCTACCCCGGCACGTGCATGTTCGAGGGCACGAACCTCTCCGAGGGGCGGGGCACCACCCGGCCGTTCGAGCTCGTCGGCGCGCCGTTCGTCGACCACCGCTGGGCGGAGGCCCTCACGGAGGCCGACCTGCCCGGCGTCCTCTTCCGCGAGGCCTACTTCAACCCCACGTTCAGCAAGCACGCGAACACCGTGTGCGGGGGCGTCCAGGTCACCGTCGACGACCCGGCCCGCTTCGACCCCGTGCGCACGGGCGTCGCGATGCTCGTGGCCGCCGCCGCGCTCTACCCCGAGTTCGCGTGGCGGCAGGACTCCTGGGACCCGCAGCGACCCTTCTGGATCGACAAGCTCACCGGCTCCCCTCGCCTGCGGCAGCAGATCGACGCCGGCGCGGACACCGACGAGGTCGTCGCCGCCTGGCAGGCCGAGCTGGCGGACTTCGACCGGCGGCGCCAGCAGTACCTCCTCTACCGCGGACCGCGGGCATGAGCCGCCGGCAATCGCGCGGACGCGCGATGATCGCAGCCGGCCTCGCGACGGGGCTCCTGGTCGTGCCGCTCGTGCACACGACGAGCGCCGCGGCGGGCGGCGGCCCCGCGGTGCAGTTCATGCCGCCGTCGACCACGCTCACCACGGCCGACCCGGCAGACGTCGGGCTGGACCCCGCCCCGATCGAGGCCGCCGTCGCCCAGGTGCGCTCGCACGAGCAGCCGGTCGGCAGCGCGACGTACCCGCTGTACCCAGGAGCCGTCGGGCTCATGGGGTACGAGGGGAAGGTCGTGCGCACCGACGCGAGCGGGTGGGCGGTCGCCTACGGGGACCGGGGCGTGGCCCTGCCCGCGGACCAGCGGGTCCCCATGCGCGAGGACACGATCTTCGACCTCGCCTCCGTGTCGAAGCTGTTCACCTCGATCGCCGTCGTGCAGCTGATCCAGGAGGGCCGCGTCGGGCTGGAGGAGCCCGTCGCCACGTACCTGCCCGAGTTCGCCGCCGGCGGCAAGCAGGACGTCACCGTGCGGCAGCTGCTCACCCACACCTCCGGGTTCGTCGCGTGGCTGCCGCTGTGGAGCAAGTACCCCGACCGCGAGTCGCGGATCGCCGCGGTCATGGCCCAGCCGCTCGACGCCCCGCCCGGGACCCGGTACCTCTACAGCGACCTCAACCTCATCACCCTCGGCGTGCTCGTCGAACGGCTGCGCGGCGAGCCGCTCGACCAGGTCGTCGCCCACCGCATCACCGGGCCGCTCGGGATGACCGACACCGGGTACAACCCCACCGCCGTGGACCGCACGGCGGCCACCGAGTACCAGTCGAGCCCGCCGCGCGGGGTCGTCCGGGGCGAGGTGCACGACGAGAACGCCTGGTCCCTCGGCGGCGTGGCCGGTCACGCCGGCGTGTTCTCGACGGCGGGCGACCTGGCGATCCTCTCCCAGGCGCTGCTCAACGGCGGCCGGTACGGCAAGGCGCGCATCCTGTCCCCCGCGTCCGTGCGCCTCATGGTCACCGACTTCAACACCGCGTTCCCCGGGGACGCCCACGGCCTCGGCTTCGAGCTCGACCAGCGGTGGTACATGGACGCCATGTCCGGGCCGCAGACCGCCGGGCACACCGGGTACACGGGCACGTCGATCGTCATCGACTTCGACACGCACTCGTTCGCCATCCTGCTGACCAACCGCGTGCACCCGTCGCGCAACTCGGGCAGCATCAACGGCGCGCGGCGCGAGTGGGCGCACGGCCTGGCCTACGCGCAGGGCGTGGACGCGCGCCGCGGCGACGACGCGTGGTTCTCCGGCGACGCGAACGGGACGACGTCGACCCTCACCACCGCCCTCGACGTGCCCGCCACCGGCGGCCGGCTGGCGTTCGACCTCTACCTCGACACCGAGGAGAGCGACCTGCTGCACCTGGAGACCTCCGCCGACGGCGGGGCCACCTGGGCTCCCCTGCCCTTCGAGGTGCGCGACCGCGGCCCCGTCGACCACCCCGACGGCGTCACCTCCGGCGCGGGCACGCGCCGGTGGACGCAGGCCCGGGCCGACCTGGCGCCGGGCGAGCAGCTCGTCCGGTGGCGGGTCGTGACCGACCCGTCCTACCTCGGCCGCGGCGTCCTCGTGGACGACGTCGTCGCTCGGGCGCAGGGCGGCCTCCTGCTCGACGGCGAAGCCGACCCGGGCGCCTTCCAGGCCGTGGGCTGGCGGCTCGTCGACCGCTGACGTCGACCGCTGACGGAGAGCAGAACGCCGGGGGCGTGCGGCAGGCTCGGCC